>CAZQTE010000007.1:0-34772 GCA_964595615.1 uncultured Saprospiraceae bacterium | reverse complement strand
TTTCTTGTAGGGTTCTTAACTCTGTTAGTTCATTTGGATTGATGCCGCTGATTTCTGGATATTTCGAAGTTAATGCCCCGAAGATTTCAACGCGTTTGATAGAGTCAATACCTAAATCGGCTTCCATGTCCATTCCTAATTCGAGCATTTCTGCTGGATAGCCTGTTTTTTCACTGACTACTTCTAAGAGGGATGCTGTTAGTTTTGTTAAGTCCATGCCCGCACCCGTACCGGACGCTTTAGCTTCCTCGGTCTTTACCACTGTTGTATTGACCTTGGGAACTGAAGTTCCCGGTACTGCCGCACCACCTTTTGCACCTACGTAATCGACAATTTCTTGTAGGGTTCTTAACTCTGTTAGTTCATTTGGATTGATGCCGCTGATTTCTGGATATTTCGATGTTAATGCACCGAAGATTTCAACGCGTTTGATAGAGTCGATGCCTAAATCAGCTTCCATGTCCATGCCTAATTCGAGCATTTCTGCTGGGTAGCCTGTCTTTTCGCTGACGACTTCTAAGAGGACGGCGGTTAATTTTGTTAAGTCCATGCCCGCACCCGTACTGGACACTTTAGCTTCCTCGGTCTTCACTGCTATTGTATTGACCTTGGCAGCTGAAGCTACCGGTACCGAGGCGGTTGCAGTTCCATTTCCATTACTATGTCCATTTGAGCCATTAGTGTATAAAGGCGTTTCGGGAACAATAGGAGGGATGTTATTTGTGAAAGAAGTTGTCGGTGTTGCTTGACTTTCGGTCAAGGTTTGCGACATCATATTGAGCAATTGCTGTGATTGTGCATTTTGCTCATTCATAAAGCGTTCGAAAATCTCTAACGATTTAGTTTGGTTAGATTTGAAAGATTCGAGCGTGTTTTGCAAGAGTGCAAGGACTTCTTTATTTATCATTTCTTCTTCGTTTTCAATTTGAGTTTGAGCACCATTACCATTCACCCCGATAGCTATCGGGGCAGGTACTTCTACAATTTTTTCAACTGTGACGATTTTTTCGACTACTTTTTCTACAACTTTAGTACCGCCACCGCCTGAAATCTGGAAACCATCATTCATCACATCGTCGTAGGCTTTTTGTGTCGGCGCGGAAACGTAGTTATTCCCACTTAATTTGACGGTCAACATAGATTTAGCAGGTAGTGGCGCTAAATCTTTTTTGTAAGGGTCAACATTTGTCAATGGCAAACCTAAAACCTGCATTTGTACAATGGCTTGGCGGAATTGTAAATCACTGTCTTTTTTCGCATTTGCATTGACTGCAATCGCGGTGTGTTCTTTACCTTTTAGGATATTCTTTACCAAATTTGTCAAAACACCTTTTGGTCCGAATTCTATAAAAATACGACCACCTGCTGCATGAATATTTTCAATTTGATTTTTGAAAAGAACAGGATTTAAAATCTGATTTTTTAGAATAGATTTTAACTGTGTCAAGTTGGTAGGATAAGCCTCGCCTGTGGTGTTAGAATATACAGGGACTTGAGGTGTACTGAATTTTTGCTTTGTAACAAAAGTCGAAAATGGCTTTTGTGCATGTGCAACAAATTCCGTGTGGAATGCTGCTGAAACTGGCAATGGAACAACTCTAAAACCTTGCGCACTCAATTGTGTTTGCGCGGCTTGAATGGCAGGAGTACTACCACCCAAAATGATTTGATTGTTAGAATTAATATTCGCAATCGAAACGCCTTTGATATTTGTAATCGCTTGCTGAACCTCAGTTTCACTCGCTTTTACCGCCAACATAGTACCTGTGTCCGCATTCGGATTTTCAGCTGCCATTGCTGCACCGCGTGTCTTGGCAAGCTTTAAGAAAGTTTCGTCATTATATGTACCTGCTGCCCATAGTGCCGTTAATTCTCCAAAGCTGTGACCCGCTGTGAAACTCGGCGCAAAACCTGCTTTTTTCAGCGTATTATATTGCCCCATACTCAATGTACCAATGGCAGGTTGGGCAAATTGAGTTTTGGTCAAGTCTTTTTGTTGTGCTGTTCTTTCTTCATCAGAAAAGACAGGACGTGGGAAAATTTTATCCGTTAGATTTGCTTCTCCGCTGGCTGCGAATAAGTTATCTGCTTGTTCAAATGCAGCTGTAATTTCTGGGAATGCGTTGGCTGCTTCTGCGCCCATTCCAACATATTGAGAACCTTGTCCTGCAAAAAGTGCTACTACTTTTTGAGTATCTGTATTGATGCCTTTTGGACTATAAAAAATACCTTTAGGATGTGACCATTCTTTCGTATCCGCTTGAATACTTTTAAGAAGAATGTCTAAAGCAGCGGTACAAGATTCAATACTCTCTGCTACAAAACCAAGACGTGGTTGGTTTGCATTTAAAGTCAAATCTTTACTTGCTTTTGCTAATGCAGCATAAGTTTCCTCTGCTTTATCGCCTTGCAAATCCAAGATAGTTTCTCCGCAAAGGCGTTGTAATTTTTCGGGCGTTTCAGCTTGTAGTAAAATCGTTTTGTAGGGTTCGTGTAAGCGATATTCTGTAGCCTTCTTGCCTTGATATTCTTCTAAAGTGATGTGTACATTAATACCTCCAAAGCCAAAAGCACTTACACCTGCGCGACGCGGATGTCCATTTTTTAACCACGGACGCGTCTCCGTATTGACGTATAATGCCGAATCTTCAATATCAAATTTAGTATTCGGTTTGTCTACATTAATTGTAGCAGGGAGTACCTTGTGGTGTAAGGCTAAAACAGCTTTGATGATACCAGCAGCACCCGCAGCAGATTTTGTATGCCCGATTTGAGACTTTACAGAACCGATTGCGATGCCTTGTTTAACAGGATTATCTGCACCAAAAACCATTTGCATGGAAGTCAGTTCAGTCGGGTCACCTGCGCCCGTTCCTGTTCCGTGACCTTCAATCAATCCTACTGTTGATGCAGGATAGCCCGCATCTTCGTATGCTCTACCCATTGCTAATGCCTGACCTGAAGGGCGTGGTGCATAAACAGATTTGAAACGTCCGTCACTTGAGGCACCGACACCTGTGATGGTTGCATAAATTTGGTCTCCGTCGCGTTCTGCATCTTCTAATCTTTTTAAGACCAACATTCCAATACCTTCACCAATCAACATACCGTCGGCAGCATCCGCGAAAGGACTGATATTTCCAGACTTAGAAAAAGCAGGCGTTTTAGAGAAAGACATATACATAAACGGTGAGTTGTCTGTATCAACACCACCTGTCAACATCATGTCTGCGCGTCCTTCTACCAATTCACTCAATGCCATTTTAATAGCGCTCAAAGAAGCTGCACAAGCTGCATCTACCACACTATTAATACCTCCAAGGTCAAAACGATTGGTAATCCGACCCGAAATCACATTACCTAATAAACCTGGGAAAGCATTTTCATTCCAACTGACATAAGCCTTTTTCATCTTATCGACAATGCGAGGAATATCCGTTTCAGAAACGCCCGAAGCACGTAACGCGCGCTCCCAAATCGGAAATTGCAATCGAGCAATTAAAGGTGTAATCAGTTTTTGACCACCACCTACACCTAGTAGTACACCCGTTTTCTCTTTAAGTTCTTTGGTAAATTTAGCCGATGTTTTGCCGTAACCCGCATCCTCAAATGCGTCACGTGCTGCTACCAAACCTAAGAGTTGAGATGCATCTGTTACTTCTAAAATATTTGGGGGCAAACCAAATTCCATCGGATTAAAATCGACCTCGGGCATAAAGCCACCGCGCTTACAATAGGTCTTGTCTGGCGCAGTCATATCGGGGTCGTAGTAATCGTCAATAAGCCAACGATTAGCTGGAACGTCCTTAATACTGTCACGGCTTTGGATGATATTCGTCCAAAATTCTTCCACATTTTTCGCATCAGCGAAAATGGAAGAAAGCCCGATGACCGCAATAGGCGTCTTCTTGAGGGATGAGTTGATATTCATAACAGTCTATATTTTAGTTGTCGGTTGTCAGTTGATAGTTGTCAGGCGAGCGTGACTTGTACCATTAGACAATTGACCTTTTTTCTCTTTTGTGATTTACACTGAAACACGAAATAATTCTTCTTGTACGTGTAAAATTTCCATTCCTTTTGGTGTGCAGAGTCCACGCAAATATGGGACTAAGATGCCAAAAGTCAGACGTTCTTTACTGTATTCAGTTATTGGAAATTGTTTATTGTCTTTCATGAGTTTGAGCATGGATAAGACCGTTTTACCGACTACATCTATGTCAATGTCTGCAATGAAAATACCGTCTTCGACACCCCATCTGGATAGGTCTATCAAGTTTTGGTGTGCGAAATTTCCGTTCTTTTTGTATGATTCGTGTAGTAGTCCTGGGTAGTAGTGAATGATGTCGCTAAAGAAGTTGGGGTTAACTTGATGTGAGCGACGGACGATTTTTTGGAGGAGATGACCCATTGCTTCTAAGACATTTTCTGACTCAGCAATAATGGCATCGTTTTCTGCGCGTACTTTCGTGTTGTAAACATCTAAGCAAGCGTGGAGTAGAGTCGTCTTATCAGGAAAATGATTGTAGAGCGTACGTTTAGAGGTGCGCAATTCTTTTACGATACGATTGGTCGTAATAGTTTTTACTCCGTGTGTGAGGAATAAATTTGTTGCGGTTTCTATGATGTGTTCTCTTGTTATCACTTTTAATTAGTTGGTGGTTGTTAGTTGGAAGTTGGTAGGCTTGCGTCTCATCAAGTGTGACTTTGCTCTTGCCAAGTTCTAAACTTACTTTTCTGTGTGATATTGTACTGGTGGTACTTTTTTTGTTCCGTCAGTACCGCAAAGGAAAGAAAATTTTAATATGATTCCTATTGAATCGAATTTTTATATTAAAATTAATTTGAAATGTCGCTTATTAGCTTATTTCTAAAGCGCTTTTACTGATTGAGGGCATGGTTTCTAAGTTCGGACACTAAAATCTTGTTTGAGGATTTATTGAAACCATAAGTGACTGACTATCATTAGATTAATTTTTAATTGTAGAGTTGTTTTACCAAATAAGAGTACAGCTGTCTAGGCTTAGAAATATACCCACTGTTGATAAAAATCTACATGAGTAAGATCAAAGCTATTTAAGTTTATAAATTAAATTATGTTAAGTTAAATGGTAAGACAACATATCTTATTCTGAAAAAAGTTGTCCTCAGAGGTACCAAAGATAAATTTTCAACTGACTTTTTATCTTTTAAAATCTATTTTACAATGTGCTTTGCTAGTTAAGGAATTCGAGATTTCATAGAATATTTGCCGCTTTTACTTGCTCTTTTCAAATTGGCTCAAAGGAAACTCCCGCTTGCCAGAGAGCGACGAGTTCCCATAAGAACATATTTTTCTACCAAAATCTCAGCAATACGTTCTGCCGTTTTACCGTCCCATAATGGAGGAACAACTCCTTGTTTCGCTTTACCTGACAAAATACTTTCCATCTGTAATTTAACGCTGATAGGATTCAAATCTTGCATTAAAAAATTAGTACCTAATTCAACTGTCACGGGACGTTCTGTAGTATCTCTAAAGGTCATACAAGGAACTTGCAAGTATGTCGTTTCTTCTTGAATGCCTCCGCTATCTGTGATAATTAAAGCGGCATTGTCCATGAGTTTTAAAAATTGTAAATAACCCTGTGGCCCGAGTAATATTAGATTTTCAATTTTCTCTAATTCTTCATATAAACCAAATTTCTTCATATTATTGGACGTCCGCGGATGAATTGCAAATACAACAGATTTATGCGCGGCAGCATTCCGAATTATCGTTAAGATATCACGTAATCCTTTCTCATAATCTACATTATGAGGACGGTGCATCGTCATCAAAATATACTCTTTTGCATTAACACCAATAGAGTCCAAAATTTTATCTTTACTCGCTTTTTCGCGAAAGTGAATCAGCGAGTCAATCATTACATTGCCGACAAAATGAACTTTACTCTCAGACACATTCTCACGCGCCAAATTTACCAATCCACTATGTTCTGTTACAAATAAATCATCACAAATAGCATCTGTAATAATCCGATTGATTTCTTCAGGCATTGTCCTGTCACCGCTGCGCAGTCCTGCCTCTACATGTACAGTCTTTATCCCCATTTTAACGGCCGTCACGCTACAAGCAGCGGTCGCATTGACATCTCCGACAACTAATACTACATCTGGTTTTTCTTCATTTAGTATTTTTTCAAAAGCCAGCATCACATTTGCTTTTTGGTAAGTGTGTGAACCACCTCCAATACCTAAGTAAAAATCGGGTTTAGGTAATTCTAGCTGGTTGAAGAAAATATCCGACATCTTCGCGTCGTAATGTTGTCCTGTATGAACGATTTTTGACTCAATTTTTTCATGCTTAGTAAATGCACGATGTAGAGGTGCGATTTTCATGAAATTTGGACGTGCGCCGACTACAGATATTATTTTTATGGTTTTCAATTATTCTTATTTTTGATTAATTCGTTTTGTTAGAATTGCTTGATATCTCCTAATAAACTTACGAATTAATGTAATTTATAAATATGTCTCCTGCATTTTCTATATTTTCAGCTAAGACCAAAGGTACAGCTTTTCTATCATCAACTACATTAGTCACAGGATGCGAGGAAGTTCTAAAAGGTCCTAAACCAAAATAATTATTATTGACAAATAATAAAGTACCTGTGACATAATCCTCATATTTTTCGTTTCCTATTTGTGCTTGCATTTTGTTTTGCGGTATCCATTCTTGTAAAACTAAATCGCCATTTTCTTCGTTTTCAAACAAATCCTCCCAGACATCTTCATCCGTTACAAGACCCGCATAAACACTCTTACTCTTTCCTAAAGCTTTGTGTTTTAAAATCCATTTATCCTTGTTTTTCTGAGCGTCGGCCCAATATTCAGGATATTCATTTCTATGATAGGTTGGAATATAATAGTTTTTGAAAAATTCCATTTCTTCTACAGACAAGCAGGATTCTTGTAGTGCTTTTTTGCCTAAAACAGAAAAAAATTGCTTGTCATGTATCAATAAAACAGTCCGAAAATCATTAATTAAGTTAAGTTGAGATAGTTTTTTGATAATAGACAAATCTAAAGATTCAATTTCGTCTAAGGTCAATTCTGTTACTATCCAAGCATCTTCCATTTTATGGATTTCTTTCGAAATGTCCATATAATGAAGTTCTGTAACTTCAATTCCCGCGTCTTCAAAAACCTTTTTAAACATCGCTGACTCGTTCTTCGCATCTCTACCTTTCAGCACATAAATATTACCGCCTTTACTCAATTGAAGCAAATATGGAAACAATTTTTTGTAATTATCTGTAATGTCTGTTCCTTTCAAAAATTTTCTATGATATTCATTTGAGTGATGGCTCATTATAGAATTTAGAAACAAGGTATTTAAGGCAAATCGACAGGTAATCTCTATGATTTTGGGTTGTTTTTGCTTATCATAAACAAAGTCTGTCCGGTAGGTTCCTACTTCATAAGGTACATCCTTCAGTTCCCTTATGATTTCTCTAGTCTTATCGCTGATAACAATTTCATCTTGGTATTTTTCAAAATTGGTAACAAATTCAACAATGAGCTTGTACATTACCTTTTGCAATCGGGCTAAGTTCAGATGATGAGATTGACTTATGACAATTGGTTCATCAAAAATCCATTGTTTGAAGTAATCATAGCGGTCTTTAATGAATAAATTGACCGCATTTTGCATAGAAATTTCTCGTGTCATAGTTCTATCTATCTAATTTTTCGTCCCACAGTACAGGAAACATCATTTTGTCTCGATAATCAGGATTTCCATCTGCATCTTTGCTGCAATTCTTCTCATATCCAATTACAATCTTGTCTCCATTATCCTTAAATGCAGCCTTATAAGTATTAGATTCATCTTGTAGATGAATTGCCACAGCCATTCTTTTTTTCTCGCTTGTATTAATGGCACTTGCATGAAAAAGATTACCCGTATGAAAACTAATTTGCCCTTTCTTCAGTGTCAAAGGTACAAATCGGTAGTCTGTTCTATTTTCTTTTAGATACTCCTCAAAACTTTTCAAATCTTTATTTCCCGCCGCACAATATTGTCTTAATTCCGCATCTAATTCCCAATGATGACTGTTTTCAATGACCGTAATCGGTCCCATATCCAATGTAACATCTTGTAGAGGAATCCATGCCGTCAGCATCTTATTAGAAGTGCAAGAAGGCCAATATGCCTTGTCCGTATGCCAACCAAAAACACCGTCTTTCTTTTTAGAAGGCATTTTTGTCATAAGTCCGTCGGCAAATAACCTGATTTCTGATGTACGACAGAGCTTGGCTGCAATAGCAGAAACTATGGGACTATATATCAAATTTTGTATTTCTTTTTGTCGCAGAGAAATGTACTCGTTGTTTAAAAAACTCGCATTGTCATCATATTCATCATCTGCGATGCCAATCATTTTTTTTGGAAATGAATTTCTCTCTCCTGCGTAAAAATTTTGTGCGCCTTTAACGGCAGCATTAAGTAAATCTTCCGGCAAAATCTTTGGGCTGATGTACCAACCTCTCTTTTCATAAAGCTGAACATCGTTTTCAGTTGGTAAAAGCTCGATTTGATTTTGAGCTAAATCTTTGTAAGAATTCATTTTTATTTTTTTTCGCTTTCCTTACGCCCTTTTCCAAACTTTCAAAACAGCATCTTTTGCCATTTGTCGGGCTACTTGATAATAATATTTAGGATAAGTCTGTAAAAGATATTTTGATAAAATACCACGCATTGCTGGCAGTGCGTTTTTCATTTCATTAAGTGTATCAATGCGCGCACGGATGCGTTTAGAGCGGTTTCGAGTTGAATGCACTCCCACCCCTTGCCGATAAACTCCCACATTTTCGTCGAGATATGCCATTTTACCATGTTGGGTCAAAGAAAGGTAAATAGACAAATCTCCCAAAGGTGCTTCAATCATCCATTCTTGTGCGATATCTGGATGATTGCGCACCAGAGCAGAAA
The DNA here is from genome assembly GCA_964595615.1 of uncultured Saprospiraceae bacterium. Taxonomy (GTDB): domain Bacteria; phylum Bacteroidota; class Bacteroidia; order Chitinophagales; family Saprospiraceae; genus JAHDCG01. Next base: position 25,795 of record CAZQTE010000007.1, on the reverse strand, counting down.
GAGTGACAATTGGATTTTTTGCTAAAATTTGTCTCCCATCTAAATCTTCTATAGCTTTCGAATGAGCTATTTTTCTTTCTCCAGACTCGTTAAAAAGGAAATCAACATTAGCGTGGCAGCCTATATACTCATTGTGTTTTTCTAAAAAGTCAAACTGCTTCTGTAGTTTCAAAGGGTCTGTCCAATAGTCATCTCCGTCGCAAAAAGCGATATATTTTGCATCAGAACAAAGCAAGCCATACATCAAATTAAACTTACCGCTTGGTCTGCCGTAATGCTGTGTTTTGTTTTTCTGATTATGTAGAATAAGTTTGATTTTATCCGGATATTTTTCTGCATACTCGATACAAATTTTGCGTGTATTATCTCTGCTTTCATCTTCTCCAACATAAATACCGTATGCAAAATTCGTTTTTTGTCCGACGATACTTTCCAGACATTGGGCGATATACTTTTCATGATTGTAAGCACAGACGCAAATCATAATCTGAGGATTTTGCGCAGCAACTTGATTTTCAATCTCTTTAATTGGGACTTTTTGATACTTGTCCAAAAAAGATTTTAAAGTAAAATTTTGTTGTTTAGAATGAGACATCGTTATGATTTGTAAGTCGAAAAATTAGAACCATTGCGGTATCGCCTTTGTCCTTGAGTGTGAGGATTTCTTCATTCTTGGAATTTGAGCTAGTATATCACAAATACGATTAATATCCGTTTTTTCCAAAGTATGATACAAAGGCAAACAAAGAATACGTGAGGCAATATTATCCGAAATCGGCATCTCCTCCCCTTCTACATAATCCAAACTTGACAAACTCGGATAGAAATAACGACGTGGATAAATGTCTTCTTTTTCCAAAACAGCTAATACCTTTAAAAGCATTGCTTCATCTTCAAAAATTGCAGGATAATAGGAGTAATTTTTAGTTGACCAAGCTAATAAGGACGGTCGTGTGATGTTTAATCCTTCCAATTGCGCATCATAGTGCAGACTCAATTCTTTTCGTCGCTGCAAGATTTGCTTAATATATTTGAGATTGGTCAAACCCATAGCTGCATGCACCTCAGAGTTTTTGCCATTGATACCTACTCCGTCAAAGCTGACGGGAGTTTTGTGTCCAAAATTTCGTAACCTCTTAATCTTTTCATTTAGATTAGTATCCCTTGTCATCATTCCTCCTCCTTCAATTGTATGAAAAAGCTTGGTTGCATGAAAACTGGTAATACTAATATCACCATAATTGAAAATGGACTCTCCTTTATATTTGACTCCAAAAGCATGAGCAGCATCATAAATGACTTTGAGTCCATATTTGTCTGCAATAGCTTGAATCGCCTCTACATCACAAGGATTTCCAAAGATGTGAGTTGCTAAAATTGCGGAAGTTTTTGACGTAATCGCTACTTCTATTTTAATCGGGTCGATACACAAACTTTCTTGGTCAATATCTACAAAAACAGGTGTACAGCCTTCCCATACAATACTACTTGTAGTTGCTACATAAGAAAATGGCGTGGTAATAATTTCCCCTTTCAGTTCTAATGCCTTTATCGCAATTTGAAGCGCAATAGTACCATTAGAGACGAATCTTAAGTATTCTACGCCCAGATATTCTGATAGATTTTCTTCTAATTCACGCACATAAGGTCCATTATTCGTTAACCAATTACGTTCATACATAGCATCTAAATAGCCATAATATTCAGATTTGGGAGGAAGGAACGGCTTCGTGACAGGTATCATATATTAACTGTTTTATTTTCCCAAGGGAATGTTTTCATTATTGGTTTCAATTCAAGAAATGAGCACAGTCTTTCATAATCTTCTGGATTAGAGACATTGATAGTCAGTAGGTTATCTCTATCTTTAAAATATTCTATGACGGAAGAGTTGTGTGCTTCATAACTTGCTTTTAGCAATTCTTCATTGTATAAATCATCCTCTGGTGTATCGTGAAGAATACGATTAACCTTCCATGCAAACCCGGGTTCACGGTAGGTAGCAGCTTGTAAATCCGCTTTCGTTGGAGGCTGATTTGTAGAACTAAATTTTTTTGTGTGAAATTTGACTAAAGAGTTGTACCATTGCGTATCATTGTCTCGAACTGTGAGAATAAATTTGCTATTAAGGAAGGCTTTGTCTAGATATTTGTAAGTTTCAGGAAAACTAAAAGGTATATCTTGAAAAGCTTGAGCACTCCGACAGTAACGGATTATCTTTCGAAAATCTTTAAGGGCGTAATCTTCCATTAATAGTTCGGCACGCACTTGATTTCCAACTCTAATTCCATGCATTTGCAAGGTTTTATGCAGAGTCGTTGTTCCCGTTTTGTTTTTACCGATACAAAATATTTTTGGTTGTTTATTTTGTAAGACTTTAGCCAGATATTTTATTTCTTTGATGAGTTTCATTTCTTTTATAGCCATGAAAAACTTAAGCCCGTTAAATTTTCCAGACCTTGATTTTTCTTTTGATAAAGCGTTTTTAATTCTTTGACCAATTCTTCTGAAAGAGAGGATTCGTACTTTCTTTTATGGTGATGTCCAAAATTTAATTCTTTCATTTCTCCTTCTTTTATACCAATAAACTTTTCTAAATCGTGTAAGATTTTTTTGGCAGAAGTTTCTTCTGAAAGCTCTTGACTATTGACAAAAAAGAAATTTTCTTTTGGGAAAAATTGCAGCCAACGCTCAATTTGTTCTACATAAAATCCACGCCTTATCAAACTCGGTTCGAGAATAATATTACCTGCATTTATCCAATCTATTTCTCGTTCGACACAGTCTTGAAAGGAAGGAAAATGACCTTGACAATACTCTGAATAGAGTTTGATTTGTTCATTTTTGGCTTCTGATTGTTTAAATCTTTCAACTATTTCGGGATCTTGGCATATTTGCTTGTACATATTCCAAGCAGAAAAAGCCCTTTTGACAGGGTCTCGGAGAGAGACGATGATTTTAATATCATTAGGCATCATCTTCGCCACTCGCTGCGGTACCTCCGCATCATAGATATAGCGAGGCGAGGCATCGATTGTAATTTTATTACTGATTGGAAATTGACGCTTGTAATAGCTTATTCCTTTTGCATAATTGACTGTAAAAAAATCAATTTCTTTTTTGCCCTGACAGATTTGAGAGTGTGTTACTAAATATTGGTAAAGAGAACTTGTCGCGGCCTTTTGCGCCCCAATTAAGAGTACCTGTGGCAAGGCTTGACGGTCACTTCTCAGACCATTAGCATAATATCGAAGAGTACGAAGCATCTTGTTTTATAATTATTGAATTATGGGAGTAGGTGATTTTCTTTTTTGCAGCAATTGCTTAATTTCCGTAAATAGTTTTTTATCAAGAAGTAAGCTCAAAGAGAGATATGACAAAGAAAAAAGAGTACAAGAAATTATGGCATTAAGGATTAAATTTTCAGTCCTTGGAAGGAATAAGCACAGCACTGCTAATAGCGCAAAAAACAGAAGACCAAACTTATAAATGCTAACAATTTGTCGCCAAAAACCAGCTTTAATCGCACGTGAAATGATAACATTATTGTAAATGGTAACGATGTAGGACACGATGACTAAACTATATAGAAACCAGTTAAATTCGAAAAAAATGGCTACTACAATCGTCAGTAGTCGCATGACTTTTCGGATGTTTCCGTGCCAAAAATTCTCTTTAGATTTACCTAAGGCAAGAAAAGAACTAATGATAATTGCATTAATTGGATAATTAAAAAGACGCAACATTAAGATGTTAAAAATAAAAACACTCGGTGCCCATTTTTCTCCAAAAAGAGTAATAATCAAAGCTTCTCCAGCAAGGATTAATATGCCCGATAAAAAGAAGGAAACAAAAGAGGTCAAGGTGACAACTCGCAGATATACTTCGCTAAATCGTTTTAAGTCATCCTGCAATTTGCTGAGTACAGGAAAGAAAACATTATTGATGATGCGTGAAGAATAACGAACGACTAAGGCATTTAAAGATTGAGCCCGCGAGAAAAAACCAAGCGTCGCTGCTGAGAATACTTTCCCTATGACCAAAGTATCTAATTTCGATATAACTTGACCCAACATCTGTCCAAAAAAGACGTACTTGCTAAAATTGAAAAGCTTGCTTAGTTCAAATTTAGAAAATTCAAATTTTGGTCGCCAATCACTAACCTTCCAAAGTACAATAGTCGTAATAACAGCGGCAGATAACGTTTGCGCAACTAACGCGTAAACACCATAGTCTTGAAAAGCTGCAACTAAACCAATAATACCCGAAATAACTCCTGCCAAAAAGGTGCGTAGGCTTAATTCTTTAAATTTTAAATCTCGCTTTAATCTCGCAGTTTGTACTTTGTTCAATGCCCCCAAAGGTATCCCCCAAGCTAACAAACGGACTAATCTTTCAATGATGGGTTCTTCATAAAAACTAGCAATAATTGGCGCTAATAATTGAAAAAGAAGAAAAATACAAAAGCTTAAAAACAAGTTGAGCCAAAAAACAGAGGAGTAAGAAATTGACTTATTTTCCTTTGCTTGTATCAAAGCAGAAGTAAATCCTACATCTGTGAAAATCTCTGAAATACCGATAAAAACTAAAGACATACCTATAATTCCAAAGTCTTCCGGACTGAGAATACGCGCCAGAAAAATGGAAATAATAAAGGTTACGCCCTGAGTAGAAAAAGTACCCAAAAAATCCCACGCAAGTGCTTTTATTGATTTATTTTTTAAGGAAGACAATTGTTATAAAGACTTGCTGGTATTACTGGAAGAAATGATATCGTAGTTTTCTATGAGACTTTTTGTACCTGTTTTTCCATTGTGCATCAAGACATCAATAATCGACAAATGTGGTACAAAGTCATTTTTAAATTGAGAATATTTTACTTTCGGAACATTCAAAAAATTCAAAGCAACATTCTTTTCCTTAAAGAAATTAGTATCATAGAGTTCTTGTCCGCCAGGCAAATTGATATAGGTATCTGCTTTCTCAAATTGACACATATCTAATATGCGATATACTTTTTTATCAAGGGGAATATTGAGATTTTTTGTAGTGGAGTTGTATATAAAATCCAATTCAGTTTCCATATATCGATAATGCCGATTATCAGATTGAATACAAGTCGTAATACCTATAAACTCACATAATTCTTTGATGATTTCCGCATTAAAATCGTGAATGCTTTTTTCTTTATTTTTATGCAAAACATAGCTGAGAAGACCAAAGACTTCTTTAAAGTATGGTGCTTTGGAGTAATTATGTGACAATACTTCCAACAAATATCTGCGTTCCTCAGGGAATCTATCGCTGATGTTTACTTCTTTCATTAAAGAGTAAGAACTTTTCTTTTTAACAGAGACTCGAAAAAAAAAAGGCTCTCCTGATGCATAATTCAATAGTCTATTTCTTGTAATCCAAGAGCGACGTCGAAAGCTAACATTTTCATAAATAATAAATTTATCGACGCTTTCTATGAGTTGGAAATATCCTATGTAGGGGAAAAAATATGCTTGGTTAATGGCGACTTTCATTTTATACTTTGCTAAATTTATTCATTCGGATTCTTAATAAGTGACGTTTGTAATCTGTAAAACTACCTCGCCCATGCAAAGTTGTTTTATTGTTAATCATGACAAGGTCATTGTCTTCTAAAAAGAACTTTTTTGTCTTTTTTGTAGTACGTACCAAATCAACTAAAAAGTGAAAAGCGGATGTCTGTGCTGCCGTGCAAAAATCTGGATTGTAATCTAAAGCCTTTTGAATGGTATCTACCCGAAAACGAATCTCTCCGTCTTTAATGATACGCCCAAAAACGAACTCTGGTTTTGTATCTCCTTTTCGTTTAAATACATTAGGAACAATAAAAGGAAAATCAGTAGTTTGAAATATTGCTAAGGCTTTTCTCCCCTCCTCACTCGCTTCTAATTCTTCGATAATATCTGCAAAAGTCAAAATATACGACATGCCTCCACCACAGTCCGCTTTATGTAAAGTGAGCAAACCAAAGTAATCCTCTGGGTATTCGCTGTATTGACTATCGGTATGTAAATCTGCCTCATGGTTATGCTCCGAATAGGTGATGACTCCACCGTTTTTTCCTGATGCAGGATTGGTTTTGATGTCCCAAATAATCGAATTTTTTGTGTCGTGAGAAATAGGCTGACCTAATTGTTCACACAAATGAAGGTATTCCATTTTTGTCTCCGCAAGATTAGAATGATTTACAGGATAATTATGCACTAAAGCAAAACCTGTACTATCTAATTCTTCCTTCAAAGTATTAACAAACAATTCAGATGTATCAGCAAAATCCTGATAATCAAATGATTGTATTTTGTTTTCAATGGTATGTATCATGATTTATTATTTTTAATTTTCGAGATAAGATTATGCAATCATCGGTGCGGGAGAAAACGCCTGAGGCAATGCTGGTTGCATTTCACCACCAAATTCTTCCAAATAGCGGAGCATGTTAACCGCTAAGCGTTTGCGGTCAAAGTCTGCGGCTAAAGAGGTACAGCCGTCTTGTAAATCAGCAATTAAATTCTTGTCTTCAGTGAGTCGAGCCAATTTTTCTAAAAAGTCGGTTTCATTCTCTGGTTCAAAAGATAATCCAGCTCCATATTCATCAATGATTTCTTTTGACTCCCCTTCCACACCTAATAAAATAGGTTTACGCATCGAGGCGTTTTCAAAAATTTTGGAAGGAATGACAGACTCAAAAACAACAGACTTCTTCAAGTTTACCAAGGCAACATCTAAGATACTGATGTAGCGACTAATAACATCTTTAGGCTGCGAAGGAAGAAGTGTGACGTTTTTCAAATCTAAATCTGCGTGTAATTCTATTAAAGACTCTTTACGTGCGCCATCTCCAATGAAGAGAATATGTACATTAGGGTCTTTAATCTTCTTTGCGCTTCGCAAAATGAAGTCTAAGGCGTGAGCCATACCATGTGTACCGAGGTAACCTATAACAAATTTCCCTTCCAAAGCTAATTCCTTTATCAGTGAAGAGTCTTTTGCTACAGGTTGAAATTTTTCTGGTAAAACCCCATTTTTGACAACATCAATCTTATATGGATTAATGCCTTTCTTGCTAATGATTCTTTTGAAAGAATCTGTCACCACTACAATTTTATCTGCAGCACGATAGAGAGATTTTTCTAAGTATTCTAATTGCTTAAATACCCATCTGCCTCCTGCATCAACCCCCACAGACTTAATCGACTCAGGCCATAAGTCGCGGACTTCCATCACCCAAGGCGTTCTTTTAAAGAAGGAAAGCCAACGTCCAGCTACAGCAGTAAATAATTGGGGAGAAGTCGCGACTATCAAATCACTCTTTTGGAAAAGTCCGACAATAAAAGCCATAATCGCATAGCTCAAAAAGTCAAAAACACGTTTAAACAATCCAGTATTGGGAGCCATAAAACTCCAAACACGAATAACTGTGATGCCGTCGATAATTTCTTTTTGGTAGAGCTTATTTTCGTAACCTTCATAAATTTTTCCTTGTGGAAAATTAGGATTACATGTAATAACTGTCACCTCTGTACCACGTTTAACCCATTGTTTACAATGCTCGTAGGTACGTGTAGCGGGTGCGTTTACTTCTGGGGGAAAGTTATCGCAGAGGAATAAAATTTTCATTTGATGTCTATGAGGGATTGGCTCGAAAGGCGTAGTTTCAAGCAATCGAGTTAAGAAAAATGGATGGGAATGTCTTAGGATTTGACTTGAACCCAAGTACCTGTTTGTAAGGATTTTACTGCGGCAAGTGCAGCACGAGAAGTATTCATAATATCACTGACTGGAATAATAGCTTCTCCTCCTTCTTTAATGTTTTTTAGAAACTTTTCGAACTGTGTATAGTGACCTTTATCTTGGCGACGGCTCATGCCTGAAGATTTAAAACCATAGTATTTTGATTTCCGAAAATTATCAATAACCATAGTCCGGTTTTGACTGTACACTTCTACTCGTTCTTTAGAATAAGCTTTACTTCCATTACTAAAATAATTAATCGTACCTACGGAACCATTCTTATATTTTAAGGAAATACTTGCATTGTCCGTATGTGCAGAAGGAGCAGCACCGTGTGCATTCATCACCACCTTTTCTACTATGCTACCCGTCAAAAAGCTTATCAAATCAATTAAATGACAAGCCTCTCCAATGATACGTCCACCACCAATTTCAGGGTCATGTACCCATGAATCTGTTGGTATAAAACCTGCATTCATTGTCGCAATGACATTGATTGGACTGCTATCTGTAGCTAATTGTTTTTTTGCATCTTGAATAAAAGGTGAGAAACGGCGGTTAAATCCGACTGTTAGACTTTGATTATTGCGCTTTAGAGCAGCTTCTACGGCTTCCAATTCTTGATAATTAAGTGCTAAAGGCTTTTCTACAAACACATGTTTACCTGCATCAAGTGCCTCTACCGTTAATGCAGCATGAGCATCATGACGCGTGGTAATGATTACGGCATCAACATCCTCATCTTCTAAAATAGTACGATAGTCTGTAGTGCTATTTGCAATGCCAAATTTTTTAGCTGTTAAAGTGCCTGTTAGACCTCCCGCGCTTGCTATATATTTGACCTCTGCTTTTAGTTTTTTTAGCGTAGGAGCAACCACCGCTTTTGTAAAGTTACCAGCACCGATAATACCAATTATACCTTTTTGTCCAGTAAAAGTCCGCTCTATGATTTTAACTGTTGTATCTTCTAAATCTACGGACGCAGGGAATTTTAATAAAGATGCAATTGCACCAGAATGCCCCATATCCGCATAAATCTCTTGATAGTCTTGCAAATCAATCACTTCACTTATTAGGCTTTGTACATCGATGCGTTTAGTGGCTATAGCTTTTAATATCGCTTGAAAATTGCGATTTTGTGTCCAACGCACAAATGCTAATGGATAATCGTTTCCTTTTTGTTCGTAATTTTCATCATATCTACCAGGACCATAAGAACACGAAACTTGAAAAGTCAATTCTTTCTCATAAAAATCACTCCGCTGTATATTTAAACCTACGACTCCAACTAAAACAATGCGAGCGCGCTTTCTACTCATTCGGGCAGCTTGTGCGATAACATCATTACTTTTTGTAGAAGCAGTGATGATAACAGCATCCGTCCCTATACCTTCCGTCAATTTATTTACAGTCTCAACTGTATCAAAATTTTCATCTACTTGATAGGCAATCACACCTTGTGCACGGGCTAAATTGACTTTATTTTCATCAAAGTCAAAACCAATAACCTCACATCCATTGGCTAATAAAAGTTGGGTAGTTATCAAACCAATCAAACCTAAACCAATAACAACGACAGTCTCACCAAATTCGGGTTTCACCAAACGCATACCTTGTAATGCAATCGCTCCAATGACAGTAAATGTAGCTTCATCATAAGAAACATCTTTTGGAATTCGTGCTACCAAATTTTTGGGAACACAAACAACTTCTGCATGATTTCCATTTGAGATAACTCGGTCTCCCACTCGAAAATAGTTAACCCCTTTACCTATAGCAATGACCTCACCTGCATTGCAATAACCTAGAGGTAATGGCTCATTAAGTTTACGAAAAACTGTCTCTACCGTGGGCTGTAAACCATCCGTTTTAACCTTATCTAGCACTTGACGTACCTTATCAGGTTGTTGACGTGCTTTTTGAAGAAAACTGGCTTTGCCAAAATCTACAAGCATTTTTTCCGTACCAGCAGAAACCAAAGACCGATGTGTTTTGATAAGTAAATGTCCTGGTTTAACACGTGGTACTGGTAGGTTCTCAGATAAGGTTTTTCCTGTGCGAAGGTCTTGAATTAATTGCTTCATTTGTTGTCAATTTAAAAATTTGCGAGGAGGTTTAGTAGAGGTCAAATACTTGAAAAATAATTTGTTTACCTGTTAGTTGGAGTTTTGTTTTTAAGTTTTTGTATTCGATGTTTAGACTTGTTTTTTCCTGTAGTTTGGCATAGGGATTTTGTGCAACAATTAAGATTTTATTATCTTTTTCAATACCACGCCATACTATTTTCTTTTCTGTAAATAGTTTATGTGCGGAATCAGGAATAACACGAGTAAATGTTCCAGAAAAGAAGTCTGAGTAGGCAGATAAACGGTGTAATCCCCTATGAAAACTGCGATAAACTGGTTCTATATTTTCACTTAATTCCTGACGGTCTTTTGATGTTTCCCAAAACCAAAGACCCTCCGCTCCCGAGAAAAACGGAAAAATTGCCATCGCCTCTGCAAGATGTGTGGCCAAGGGTTTTCCATAGATGTCTTTACCGACATATCTTGGACTTACAAAGAGGATTTGTGGCTTTTTAGACCAAGCCATATTTGCTTCTATTTGAAAAAGACAGTAAGCTAAATTTTGTCCTCTTTCATAGAAAAAATAGGCACTTGGTGTGAGTGTATTCAAACCGTTTGCAAAAGAACTCTGTGTAGCTAAATAATCGGTTAGTTGGCTATTGTTTTGCCATTCAGACCAAGAGTAATCGTCGATATCATGCCAGGTTCTTGCAATTGGGACATCGCCATAAGAACCTATTTTACTGACATTTTGTACATTCTCTTTTAAGAATAAAAGAGGCTCATTGTACAAATCAGACATTGCTCGTTCATAGCTTTCAATGAATGCTTTATTCGAAGATTGACGAGTAGTCATTGGTGTAGTTGCTCTATTTTTAAGGGATAAAATTTTTTCATTTTTCAAATCCGCTTCAATGTCTAATGTAACTAAGTCGACACGTAGTAAATCATCCTTTTCTCCATAAAGACTTGCTCTCTTTTTAAGTTTTTGAGACCATTTATTTTTTAGAAAACTAAGGTCATTACCCCAAGGTGATTTATCCTTTGCCCAAGGGGACTCTCTATCATGATAAGCAATCCCCGTCCATAAAAAAGCTCTTTGGGAAACTGGAATTTCTTGTCTATAAGTTCCCATATCGCTTCCAAAAGCAATATGAGAAAAACCTTTTTGTAAAATATCTGAGGAGGAAATTTTTGTGCCACCGTAAACTACAGTAAATGGCAGCGAAAAATCAGCTTTGTCTTCCCACCAGTTTATTTTATCTTGATTACTCACAGTTGTCGTAGCTATACTTTTGACTTGAGGAGTTTGTGCACATTCACTAAAAATAATTGCAAAAAGAAAAAGTAATCTAAGCATAAATTCCTTGTATTGCTTTACTGTGTTGTTGTACATCTTCTTTTTTCTCAAAGCGATTTTTGATAAATTTGGCAGGATGACCACCATAAATAGTGTAAGGCGGAACGTCTTGTAAAACCAAACTACCCGCAGCAACAATACTTCCCTCTCCTATCGTCACACCATGTACGATGATACTGCCAGCGCCCAACCAAGCATCTTTTTGAATGACAACAGGCTTACTTTCTGCACGACCAGTACCACGACTTGCAGTACCTACTACATCAAATCTATGGTCGCCGCCAACAATACTTACATTTGGTCCAAACATAACATAGTCCTCTATCCGTAAATCGTTTACTCCCAGGTGTGCGTAATTATTGATATAAACATAATCACCAACAGACACTGTGTTAGCTCGCACCCATAAGTCGCGTCCGCAATAGAAGTCTTTACCTGTTTTTTTGAATTTATATCTGAAATTAAGCAGAAAAAACATTCGCCCTTTTTTCAGGATATTTTTTATTATTTTGAACATGTTGAATCGCTGCTAAAACTTTTGCTAAGTAGGTATGGATATTATATTGTGTTTCAATTTTATGAGCTGCTGCTTTCTGCATGGCAAACAGTTTTTCTGGATTTTGTGCCAGTTCTATTAAGTAAGTTGCCAGAGAGTCTTCGTCTAATTGTTCATCAATAATACCGTCAAGTCCATGCGAAATCAAGTCTTTTTCGCAACCGTCTCCAATACTCGCAATAACAGGAACACCATACAACATAGCCTCCGAAACTGCTAAACCGCCTAATCCCGGCATTACAAATACATCCGCCACCATAAAAAAGCGTGCTACTCCATCAAAAACCTTCCCTGTAAATTCAATGTTATTCAATCTATATTTTCTCTTTAAATCCTCTAAGTTTTTTCGTTCAGGACCATCTCCAACAATGATTAGACGAGCCTTAGGTATTTGATTTTGAATCTTTGCAAATGCTTTTATTAGCATATCGACTTTTTTGTAAGTCGTAAGAGCACCAACAGATAAAATAGTAAAACCTTCTTTCTTTCTACTTCTTAAATCAAGCTTAGTTTTTTTCAATTCAGCTTTTTTGGTTGCGGTATCTACTACATTAACTGCTACAAAAATATTTTCCTCCTCTGCTCCAACTGACTTAAAGTATTTTTTACCTGTAGAGCTGTAAGAGATAATTGCATCTGCGTTTTTCTCTAAATATTGAACAAGTATATCTATCTTTTTTCGAAAACCTGTATGTTGTGTGCCCGTCAATTTCCCTAAACTCCACCAAATATATTTTTTAGAAAAAAGTTTACAATAGATAAAGCCAATCAAAGCATTAAACAGGTTTGACGCACCTTCCGTGATGATAACATCTGGACTTTCTTTGATTAGGGAAAAGAATAAAAAAGGACTAATAGGCATAGCAATTAAGCCATTTTTACTCGGTTTTCTCAATTTGATGGAAGACAAACTTTTACGACGAAAGGAAGTTTCCCTTTTTGTACTGACGACCTTGCTACCCTCAAAGTCTGGCCCGTGAAAAACGGACAAATCTAATTGTTCTGCTAATCTTTCAAAGACTGGTCTACGCCATTCTTGTATGACGCGATAGAGAATTATAACTTTGGGTTTCTTGTTCATTCGCTTAGGGTTTCTAAAATAGTTTTTGCAAACGCATCTGGTGAATGGCTGTGATAAAAATCAGTGTAAGCCTTCCCTATGGTGAGATTTTCACTTTTGATAAGAGCTGACTCAATTGCTTTTTGAGAAAGCGGATTGACAGTCAATCCTAAATCATATCGGCGCACTAAATCTGCAATTAGTCCAACTTTAGGTGCGATAACTGGTTTGCCGAATCGCATGGCATGACCTAATACACCGCTGCTACCATAGAAATTTATGTAAGGCATCAAAACAACATCTGCAATAGAAAAATAATTAGGAATTTCAGACTCTGATAAAAAAGTATTTTCAATGATTAACTGGTGTCTACAAGTCGAATTTTCGTCGTATTCTTTTTGCAAATCAGCAATATAATTTGGGTTCCCTTTCCCTGCAATGAGTAAACAATATGGCTTACTTTCGGGTAAACTAGCTAAGGCCCGAATACATCTTTGAAGGTTCTTACGGGGGATTATTGAGCCGAAAGCGAGTAAAACAGTAGTCTTTCGTGAAATGCCAAACTTTTTACGCAAATCTTGTTTGACTTCTCCTTGAGTCTGTTGAATGGGGTCAGGTAGATAACGAAAAGCTTCGTTTTGTGTCTGTATTTTAGAATTTAAAATAGAAACAACTTTTTCATCATTGAGAACAAAAATTTTACCTCCATTCAAATTTTTAACACAAAAATTCAATTGTTGCTCCTTACGTTTTTTACGAAAAATTTGCTTCCATTTACTAAGAAATTGAGCATTATCAGGTGTTTGAATACGAGTCGGTGGACTAAAAAGAATGCCGTAGTATCTAAAAGAAAGCTGATTTTTCTGCCAAACTAATGCTATTTGATAAGGGTCAATATTAAGCAAGAAAATATCACTAACCTGATTCTCTTTTGCTTCTTTTTGAATAAATTCCAGTTCTTTCTTTGTTCGAATTAATAGACTTTTTTCTTTTAAAAATTCAGAGGTGTTAAAGAAGATATATTGAACATTCTTAGAGTTTACCTTTAGTTTTTTCTTGAATTTTTCATTCAACAAAAAAACATAAGAATGAGGAGTTGTGCTATTTTTAACAGTCGCCAGTATATGATTTACATATTCTGCATGGTGTCCTGTAACATCAAAATCGTAGAAAAGAATTGTTTTGTTAAGACTCATTCCTGAATAAGGCTAATCTGATTTTTTGAAAATAGAACGATATTTAAGCAAACACAGAGTGCTAAGACAGACCAAAATTGAGGTATAGCAACTAAACTCAGAGAAAAGTTTGCATAAAGAAAATAGAGTACCAAAACGTAAAAGAAAAATCGGGCATATTCAGATTTCACAGCAAAGGAGTTGAAAAATGATTTCAGTAATAATAAGAAAACGATGATTCCTCCAATCAGTCCCGTGGACATTAATACCTCTAATACTATATTATGAGGATAAAAATTAAGTGTCTTTTCTACTATTGCATCACCAAAGATTGGACTGTCTAAAAATTGTTTCCATGCAGCCCCCCATTGTAATTCACGTGCGTCTAATCCGCCCCCAGTTTCTACGGAATCTTTAACTCGGTTAAAAAGCATTATATTTTTTAAATTTGGGACAATAAATCGAACGAAGCCTGCTACTGCTACAATAGAAACTGCCGATACTGCCGCCCATAATTTGAGTGATTTAAAGCGGATTTTCAACAGATAAAAAATAACGAAAAAATGTGTTACAAGCACTGCGATAAGAGGACCACGCGAAGCACCCAATACCATAAGTGCCATGCCTAATAACCAAAATACAGAGTCTAAAAGTGTTATTTTTCGATAACATATCGAATAAAAAAAGATTAAAGCAGCCAAGCCACCATATTGAGAAATAATAATAGGTCCCAAAATTACCGCATCATCATCATGCAAGTACTGTCTTTTCAAAAACAAATCAGGACTAAGTCCAATCTCATGATTAATGACATAAATCAAAGCTAAAACTACAGGAAGAGCGAGTAAACGCGCGTTCTTAAATAGACGTGTATAGTTGATTTTTTTTGCTACTAATCCTATAGCCAAGGCAGGTATAAATGAGCCTAAAATGCCATATTGAAAAAAGTAATTGAAACCTAAAGCCGCAAAACCTTCTTTAAATCCTAAAATATTTAAGTCGTAATGCATACGTCCTAAATATGTTAACCAAAATAAAGGTAAAAGCATTAACCAAGCAGAATAACGTTTTGGCTTTTGTGCAGACTCTAACACTTCCCCTGCAATTATCAATAGTGCCATGCCTAAGTAAATTGCTCGATAAGCCATACTAAGAGGTGTGCTTGATATTCCAAGAATCAGGCTCGTAGCAGCAAAAATTGGATATGGCAGTAGAATAAAAATCAAACACCATTCGGCTAGCAATCCTTTGAGCTCACTAATTATTTTATATCTATCTTGGAATAAAACGACTTGCACTTAGCTATCCAGTTTTTTGATAAATTTAGCAGGATTACCGCCCCATATTTCACCAGCAGGAATATCTTTTACAACTACAGAACCCGCGGCAACTATACTTCTTGCTCCAATTGTCACCCCTTTCATAATCATACAAGCCGCTCCTATAAATGCGCCTTCTTTTACTAAAATCGGACGACTATTTTTTTGTTTATCTCCTCCTAAAACCCGTTCTTCATATGATAAGGAATGAAAATCTGCGTCTAAAAATTGGCAGCCTCCTCCAATAAGAACATTGTCTTCGATAGTAATTTTTTCTAAGGCAAAAAAGAGTGAATTTGAAATACCAACCTTGTTTCCTATCTCAATTTTAGCAGGACTTGCGATATGAAAAGCTGTTTTAGTACCAAGACCAATTGGATTACGATTAAAACCAGAAGTAATAATAACACCCGTTCCAAAAGTTAATCTTCCTGCACCTCGAACTGAAATTTTTCCTGCTATTTGCGGAGATGATACTGCAGTAATATTTCGATAAGCAAACACAAAACGATTGTGTAAATGATTAGGAATCTCTAATATTTCTCTTAATATTTTCCTCATCCGACACAATCTTTATAGACCTTTTCTATTTTATCAATCTGACGATTAAATTCAAAATTTTGTTGCGCGAATCTATAGCCATTTTCTCCCATTCTTTCACATTCTTGTAGGTTGCTGAATAGAAAAAATATCTTTTCAGCTAATGCCTCAGAATTATTGGCGGGAACTAAAAAACCAGTCTCATTTTCGATTACCAACTCATCAATCGCTTTTAAATTAGAGGCAATAACTGGTTTTTTCATAGCACTTGCTTCGATAATCGGACGCGCAAAATGCGGTTTAGTTGCTGGAAAAGTCAAAAGGTCGCATAAAGCAAAAAGTCCAATAATATTAGGATTAAAAGGCATCATTTTACATTGAGACTCTAAACTGTACTTCTTGATTAATTCAAGTATCTGCTTTTGAGTTTTTGTTGCTTTTGTAGGCTCTATAAAAGTATCTGGCATCAAACAGACGAAAGCTTCCCCCCACTTTTCTTTTAGGATAGACAAAGCTTTCAATAAGGGTAATATGCCTTTGTGTAATTTACTACCTCCTACGTAAAGAATAATTTTTTTATTTCTTTCTATTTGTAATTCGCTGCGAAGTTGGTCTGAATTAAGTCTAAAGTCAAAAGTTTTAAAGTCAATAAAGTTATGAACAACAGTTCCATTTTTTTTACCTTCTAACCAAGAATTTTGCTCAGCTTTTGAAAGAAATATAACATTCTTAGCTTGAAATAAGCGTCTTTGTAAAAATCGGAAACGATTGCCTTTATGACGAGGGCCATGCTCTCTAATATGCCACACGAAAGGTAAGTTTTCTTCCATAAGCATACTTGCAGGATTTGACAAAGCAACAGAATTTAGATGCACCAGACCAACATTATTTTCTTTGATAAATTCTAATAGCAAACGTTTTGCGGTGTTCCATTTTCTCCAAGCTCTGTAAACGCCTTGCCACATAAATGGATTCCACCTTTTTCCTTCGCCCCCACTCCATGTAATGAAAATTGGTATATATGGCATTTTGAAAGTCTCAAATCCATGTGAATTATACAAGTCATGCAATTCTTCAAATGGGCGAATAACACCAACTATCGGTTGCCAGCCTTTATCTCTCATTCCTTGCATTGTGTACAGCATACTCAAAGGAGCTCCTCCTGCAATGCCACCATGATGAATAAATAGTACTTTTTTATTCCATGACATCCTGATAAAATTTTCGTGAGATTATAAAAAAGAGTACTAAAAATAGTCCAGTAATAGCTCCAAATATTCCAGCTTTCAATTTAGAGTTTGGCGCAGGATATAAAGGTAATATTGGTTTGTCAATGGCAGAGATAAAGGGTTTATCATTTTGTAGGTTGTACTCTGCGATTTGAAATCGTTTGTAGGTTTCTGCAAAAGTTAAACTTAATGTTCTCAATTCGCCTTCTAAACGATAGCGGCGATTTTCGTATTCTCGCAAACCTAATCCTCGATTTCTATCTTCAAAACGAAGTAAAGCTCGCTGTTTCTCATCCATAACAGTTTGGATAGAATCTGTACGATTTTTCAACAAATCATAAGACTCTTGTTCTTTGGTAATCGCCTTTTTTACATAGTAATTTTGTAACTCTTCGTAAAAAACTAAAGATGTTTTAAGACTCAATCTTGCATTTTGCGTGGTAATCGTCAAAGTTAAAATACCACTCAATTCATCACGTACTAAAGTCATAATGCCCCCTGATTGCTTTGTAAAGCGGGTATGGATGGATTTCAAAGCCATGTTCTCCACAACTCCAAAAGAGTCAACTTCCGAGCTTGTAAAAAGAAAACCATTCAATTTTTGACTATCCTTCCATTCTTCATGTAGATTAACTACTCGAATTATGTGATTTGCAATGAAATCGCTCTTATCTCCTAGCTCTATCTTCTTAAAAAGTACTCTTGTTAGAATTTTTCGAGAATTTGCGATGTCAATCATTTTATTAACATTCACTCCTTGTCCTCCCAATCCAAAATCTCCCAGTAAAGAAAGTCCTCCTCCAGCACCACCGCCGCCATCTTCATCTAACATGAAAGTCAGTTTTGCGGGATATACCTTTGGTTTCAGCCAAGAATTAAGGATAAAAAACCCTGTAAAAACGAAACAAGTAACTAAGACAAGCTTCCATTTTCGTTTAACTTCGCGTGTAAAATCACCAATTTTCAGAAAGAGTTCTTTTAAGGTGATTTCGTCTTTATGGTAATATTCTTGTTGTGACATAGGAGTTATTGATTTACGCGTCCTGCTAAAATAACGACTGTAAAAGCACTAGCTGCTAATGCTAAAGCATTTGCAATAGCTTTATTCCAATCAACTTCCTCTTTATCTCCTTTTTTAGGTTTAGGAGGTTTAGGGGGCTTCACTCCGACGTGAACAACAGACCCTTTTTTGATTAATGGGGTACTCCGTAAAAATAAGAAACCTTTTGACCGTTTGAATTCTCCATTTGGATAATCTACAGTAATAAAGCGTTTACGCGCTTTTACTCTTTTTGAAATGCCTCCTGTATATTCATCTAAATACCATTTTGCTCTTTTACCTTCATTATAGGCAACACTAACTTGCTTTTCAGTAGAAAAACGTTCAGGAAAAAGTTCATTCGCCAAAGTCGCAGAAAGATTAACGGTTACTAAATCTTTATTCTTTGGAATTGTTATCACATCTTGTTCCTTTACAATGTAATTAAAACGCGAATTAGGATTTTTCATCACCTTTTCTAATTCCAAGATTACCCTACCTAGATTATCTTGACTACGATATAAATCTGCACCTGCTAAAAAAGCTTCCTCTGTAATTCCCCCAGCACGCTGAATAAGACTTAGGATTCTTTCATTTTTATCAATCAATGCATAGGTTCCAGGAAATTTAACCTCCCCCTCAATAGTAACTGTCTTTTGTAATTCAAAATCAGGTAAGTTGCGCACGATAATTATGTCAAATGGTTGCAATGCTATACTTTCACCTGAAACAACATTCAAATCAGCGTCTACTTCGATGGTCGCTGCTATCGTTTTTGTCGATTCATTTTTATTAAAAACCAAGCGATAAATATCAATTTGATTAGAAGCAGCTCCTAATTTTAAACCTCCCGCCATAGTCAAGATATTTTTCATATCAAGACTGGAGTCATACTGATATTCTCCAGGGTTGCGAACGGCGCCTTGCACCTTAACATAGCTAACATCTGTAAACTGAGTACTTGCCATAATATTCAACCTATCCTGTGGTTCTAAAGTTAGGTTTGCGGCTGCATCAGGCTCATTTATTGCCTTCTGTAAGTCAACGCGCACATATTCTATTGCATCAGGATTATTTGGCTTGCCCCGCAATATATAAGCAAAATCCATTGCTGTTGGAGTCAGTCCTCCTGCTAAATTAATAAGGTCTGTAATCCGCAAATCAGGTGAATAAGCAAATGAGCCTGCAGCTCTAACTGCTCCCGCAACACTCACATTGTATTGGTCTGTAAATCTGGTTTTACTAAAAATTGTCAAACGGTCTTTTGCTTCCAATTTGATATCTGCTTGACTCCCTTCTTTTTCTAAAATAGAACTAATATCTAGTCTAATAAGTCGGCTTGTCCCATCTGGCATCTGACGATCCAAAAAAGCCAAATCAAGTCGAGCATCTTCCCTTAACTGACCACTTTTTAGGAGGTTCGATATTCTCATATCTTTCTCTAAGGCATATTCCCCTGGATATTCAACAGCCCCATTTATACCTGTAAAATATTCTAATCTCCCTGGACTATCCCTAACTTCAACCTCATCACCATTTTGCAATTTAAAGGCTTTACCTGCTGCCGTTGTAAAATCTACATCTATGATAGTCTTTTGTCCATCAACTAATCTTTTGATAGATAGCTTTTGAGCAGAAGCATTTGCTTTTAAATTACCTGCATATTTAATTAAATCTGCTAAGTTTTCATTCTGGGTTAATTCATATTTAAGTGGGCGATTGACTTGTCCTTTAATCTCTACCACTTTCTCGGAAACAGGAATATGGATTACATCATTGTTTTCTAAGAAAAAATCAAACTGAATTTTAGGATTAGAAAGAAATTGATAGACATCTAAAGTTTTTGTCTTGCGACTATTGATAACTTTGATGTTACGCAGACTTCCTATGTCTGTAGGACCGCCTGCTACGACTAAGGCATTCAAGGCTGTATTAATCGCAGATATAGTATAGCTACCATAGTTTTCTGCTTCACCAAAGATGTTAACTGTGATGGTACGAGCGGCACTAATAGTTAGTGAAAATTGCTCTTTATCAAAAATGTAATATTGTGCAAATCGTTGGCGCAAGAGTTCTGTTGCTTGAGCAAGGGTTTGCCCTTTGAGAGCAATACGCGCCATGTTGGTAGGCTTTATAAATCCTTCATCATTGATAGTGAAGGCAAATTCGGCTTGAGAACGTCCCCAAATAGAGACAGTCAATTTATCTCCAGGTCCTAACACATAACTATTAGGAGGTTTTACGTTGGCTCCAGTTTGAAAAACGTTCAAGCTTTTATCTCGAAATGCTGATTGTCCATAAATGGAGACAGCACTTTTATTTACAGGAGTCAGAACAGGACTTATCTTTTCATCTTCTGTACTATCAGAAGTTTTATCGACAATTTCTTTACTCTCTGTAGGTTGCGAAATAATAGACTCTTTCTTTTCTGTCTCGATTTCTTTAATGGTTTCTTCTAGTACAGTTTGTAAATCTGCTGATTGTTCTGGACTTATATTATCTAGGTCATAGCCCTTTTCAAGCATTCTCTTTTTTAGTTCTGCATCAGAAATATCTTTTTTAGCAAGCTTCTCTTTAGCCTCTTGTGCATTTAAGAGCGGACTTTGTGCTATTCCAATCATAGAAAAGCAAAATAGACTTAATAATAGAGTAAAAAAACGCATAGAAAGATTGGTTTTGTACCCACTGGATATGCATCAATGAGTCAAAATGAATATAGCTTTATAAGCTATAAACTTATATTAATTTGTAATCTAAAACGGCATTAGAAGAACGAATCAAAATTCCAAGTTATGCAGATGGCTTCGCCGTCCTCAAGTCCCAGAGACTTAGAGTATATAAAATCTATGAATTAAAAAAAGACATAGAAATACCAGAGATACCGATTGCAGTTTCGATATCAGAAATTAAAATCAGAGTTATATTTTGACTCTGAAAATAATAGCAGTGGCACAGCAATTTTTAGTTGCTAGCACTATTTCTTATTAACTTTTTGGGTTAATAAAATGACAGGTTTTTTGAAATTTGTACTTAGAAGCTGTTTGAGTTTAAGTATTTTTCTATCCATACGGACAAGTTATGAGAGAATATTTTTCGTTTATTTTGGCTTTTAAAACCGCTAATACCCTACGGTCTTTAAGGATTTTAAAAGTGAAAATAGGCGGAAAATTGTCCTCACAACTTGTCCGTATGGATAGAGAATTAGTTAAATTCAAACAGCTTCTTAGAGTTGAAGTATTTAGAAGCAACTTCAAAACTCTTCATAAGAGCCAGTATTTAAAAATACAGATTGTCTTAAGTTACAGTAAAATGGAAAGGAGTTTGTTCTCTTCAGTAAATTTAAATAGCTTCTAGGTGAATAATTTTGAATGACAATAGATTATTTTCGCCAAATCAATTTTTAAATTGACAAAAGATTCACGATTTAGAAGATAAAAGATTGTTTTTCTTTGATGAGTCAAAGATAATGTATTACCAAATAGAAAATTAATACATTTTCGATAAATTGTCCTCTTTTTTCTTTAACAAAAAGAATATAAAACTCTGATTATCAATTATTTAAACGATAAATAAACAATCAAAAACATAGCCCAAAACTATATTTTTTTTCTGAGAATAAACCACCCTGCTGCAAGCAGACAAGGTGTCAGCCTCACAAAATCACCTTGCAATACCCTTTAATAGGGTTTTCTTATGAGAAAGTATGGTGAATTTTTTTTTCTTAGTTGAATGTAAGTGCCATAAACTATTGAAAAAGTTTTTTCCCGATTAAAAATTTCTTTGACTTCAATCCCCTACTCTGTAAGTCAATGTAGCAGTTAGTTTCCCACATTTTATAGTTTAAACACATTTTTGACATAAAGTAATACTTTATTTTTTATGGCTTTAGTGCAAGTAAGAAATTAATGATTTAAGTTGAGAAACTAACAAGTTCCTTAAATCATCCTTAATTTATCCGTTCTGTCCTTTTAAATTTACATTTCGTTGATTCTGATTAATAAAAACAACATAGTCAATGGAGCATCAATAGAGATTATTCCAAAAAGTCATAAAATTTTTGGTTCTCCGCCAAATCGTGTGAAAGTGACATGAATTAGGGAAAATCGGGAGCAAGAGGATTACTCTTGCCCCCGGAGTATTAATTATATGACTCTGATATGAATTTTTATAAACCTAACACTACTTTTTTAACAGTAGCGGTTTCGCTTTTTGATTTTACACGTACATAGTAGTTACCCAAAGGCAAATGTTGCACATTCACTCTCTGTGACGCTTCTGTACTTGTAGAACTTAAAACTTTTACACCAAGTGTATTAAATATTTCAAACTCTAAGGTTCCCTCTCCTTCTACCTTTTCTACAGTCAACCAAGAGCTAGCAGGGTTTGGATAAACATTAATTGCATCCGCATCTCCTTTAATCCTTGCGCTCACTACTTCTGTATAATGTCCTTGTCCATCATAATCTTTCTGATACAAACGGTAATAGTATAACTGAGCTGGACTTACATCATAATCATCATAAGTATAAACCTGAGCTATATCTGTAGTACCTGCACCTCTAACAAAGTCAATTGTTGTGAAATTACGATTATCAGTACTTCTCTGAATTTCAAAACCTTCATTATTTTGCTCAGATGAAGTCTCCCAATCTAATGCAATATTTTTTGTCTCTGGTCGAGCATTAAACGAACTCATATCAACAGGCAAAATAGCTCCAAAACTAACCGAGTAATCTTCAATTTGACCAGCAAGAGTATTAGTTGCAATTGTAATTGGATCGCCCCCATTATCAAAATCCGAAATGATACGCATTCTTAAACGTTGATTGGCTGGTGGTGGAGCAAAGTTGGTATTAGTCGGTGTAGTAAAGGTAAAAGTAAATACTCCTCCATTTGTTTTACCACCTCCAGCTGGTGTTTGATAAACTCTCTCGTCTGTTTGATTAAATGCATTATCGCCGTTATAATCAATATAAACATTGACTAATTCACCATTCTGAGGATAACCAACACCAACTTGTACCGTCATTGTATATTGAGTACCATAACTTAAAACCAGAGTAGGTTGAGATGCCGTTCTGTCTAAGTATCCTCCATCAGCACGTACATTTTGAGAAGTGATATTTACTCCCGCTAATGAAATATCATTGATACCAAATGTAGGGTTAGATACATTATTAACCGTTGCTGTTACTGCAGGAGGAAATGTCCCCGTAGGACTTAGATGACCAATTGCTGTTTTAAAGGCTGAACGAGGACCGTTTACTGCCGCTTCGCATCGTGTCTTTTGGTCTGTTGAAAATCCTTGAAAGCATTGGTCTGTTGAATAATTCATAAAATTGTGAATGTATTCATTTGATCCACCGCCACACTCGTTACCAGTAGCACTATATGCTGGACATTCACTGTCTGTACGTTTATGCGCAGGAATATCGTCACATCCATCATCATTATTACCAATACTACCTCCAGCAGGACATTGATTACCATTGTTATCTCCAACAAAAGTATGATGCAAATTTAAGTAATGCCCCACCTCATGATCAGCTGTACCATTTAAGTGACTTGGACTCGGACCAAAGTCAAAACCCGCAGGAGGACTATTGTGGTTGTAGCCAACATAGTATCCAAATGCACGTGCTTGGCAGACTAAACCATCACTAACTCCAGGATTGGATAATGGCAAAGTCGCATAGCCCAAGGTACCTGAACTTCCAGAACCTGTGTCAACACCATCAATTTTTTTCACTAACCAAATATTCATGTAATCTTGAGGATTCCAATAATAATCGGCAAATAATGTAGCTGAAGGTACTCCTGGTCCACCAGAAGATATTCCATTACTATTGTAGGTAGCACCATAACTTTTACTAGTTACATCATGACGTTCTATTCCTGTAGTCGTTGTTCCTGTTGGTGATGTTTTTGCCAAGATGAATTCTACATTCATTGGGCTATTGTAGTAGCTGGTATTAAGGTAAGGTGCAGTATTTTGGAAAGCTTGGTTTAAATTGACGATACCACTCAAAATCTGTGCGTCACTCATATTTGGATAAGTACCCACAGCTTCACCATTATGTACGACATGTACAACAGTAGGAATTTTAATGATTGTATTTGTTCGTTCACTCGCGTTAGATGCATAATTTCTTGTGAATGCTTCGACTTGTTGGCGAGCTTGTTCGAAGTAAGGATTTTCTTGTTTAGCTTGCTCCATCACGCGTTCAAAACCACATTCTTTTTGAGCTAATGAGGGAATTAAGTTAACAAAAAATGCTAAGGTTAATAAAATGATTTGATAGATGTAGAATTTTTTCATTGCTTGCGTTTTAATTTTGTAGAGATTCTAACAAATAGTAGAAGATTATCTATTTCTTCTTAGAGCTTGTCTAAATTTCATCTTCATGGAAACCAATATTTCACGAACCTGCCGTCAACTTTTACTACTCGTTTATCTTGATAAAGTCGCAGAAAAACTTTTAGGCAGAACCACAAACTATTAATTTTCAGTTCGATAAGTTTTTAGACAAGCTCTTAACTTTAGTGCAAGTTAGAGTCTTCTCCACGAGATTAAATAATAAAAAGCATCCTATTCGGTGAGTGGTAGTATATACTCGGTAAATGACAAATTAAATTAAGAAATAATGAAAAAATAAGTAAAAAACTATATAATCTTAAAGGGTTTTCTAGTAAAATTCGATTCAGATTTACAATCAAGACAGACCTCATTATTCTAATTTTATGCTGACTCCAAACCAAATGCGCCAACAGACAGAAATTGTTATGAGAGTCTATAAAAAATGGTTCTTTAACAAATCCCATGAAAGTGACCATAAAAAAAACTGAGCACCAAAATGATTTAGTACTCAGTTAATTTAATCTTGTATCGCTATTTCAGGACAAGACAATGTCACTTTCAGACGATTTGGCGGAGAAGCATTTATTTTTATGTGGAAAGCTTTAATTTTTCTATGACTAATGTTTTGTTCGAGCGACTAATAGGTATATCGTGCGTTCCTATTTTTAATAAACTCTTACGATTGTCAACAGTATTAATCTTGTTAAGATTAACAATATAACTACGATGTGTTTTTACGAAGTTAAAAGGCTCTAAAAGCTTACAAAGCTCAAACATTCGCATAGCAGAGATAAATTCTCCTTCATCAGTGACCGTGATGGTATAGTCATTATCTGCTCTTACAAAAAGAATGGAAGGGATTTTTATACGATACAAAAGTCCTCTCTTCTTAAAGAAAATAGTATCCTTAAAGGGGAAACTATGATCTTCCTTCGTTTCATTGGCTAATTTTCGAAAAGCAGACTCGATAGCAGAACGGAGGGTAAATTTATTGACGGGTTTTATCATATAACCAATATGATTGGTTTTGGCGGCTTTGTTATAATGTTCTTGGTCATTAAAATTGGTGATAAACAATACAGGAATATCTGCATGTTTAATTTTTTCTGCAATTTGAATACCAGTCAGATTTCCTTTTATATCAATATCCATAAGAATAAGATCAGGCTTGTCTTGTTCTATAATTCTTAATGCATCTACAGAATTGTCTGCTCTACCAATAACCGTATATCCCATTTCTACCACTATCATTTCTGTATCAATCGCTAAAACGATATCATCTTCTACGATTAATATATTTATACCAAAATTTTCCATTTGTAATTTTTT
>CAZQTE010000006.1:24086-38001 GCA_964595615.1 uncultured Saprospiraceae bacterium | reverse complement strand
AAAAAAATAATCACGAAATTGGCAATCACGACCACTCCCCTATTGAATTTGAATTTGATACTTGCATTTGAACTTAATCAAGTATCTGAAGTTTAGCAAACTTCAACATAATCTTCCTCTCTGGATTATCAATCTCAGAAAAGTAAATCGTAGCAATTCGACTCGCAGCATTTCCATCTACAGCTTTCACCTCCCCTTTTCCAAATTTCATGTGCATGACCGTTTGTCCAGCTTCGATTTTAGAAGAAGGACTTGGTCGGAAGTTTTTCGGGTCAACTTTTAAAGTTGAATTGGCGATGGTCGTGCGGCGTCTTGCCATATTGCCTGATACACTTGAGCGTACAGGTTGAGCAGACTCTTTACTTCCCATGCGGCGTGCCGTACCAAATGCGCTCGTTCCTGATTGAGGAACACCTGATGCGTCTAAGTGTTTGCCTGATATTTCTTGTAAAAAGCGACTTGGTTCGTTGTAGCGTGCTTGTCCGTGGCGGTAGCGTTGTTTGGCGAAAGAGAGTGTCAAATGTGACTCTGCGCGCGTAATCGCAACATAGAAAAGGCGGCGCTCTTCATCCAACTGTTCGCGGGTGTCCATACTCATGAAAGACGGGAAAAGTTGTTCCTCCAATCCAACTACGAATACTGACGGAAACTCCAAACCTTTGGCAGCGTGCACAGACATTAATGTTACTTTATCATCCGTTTCTTCGCCTGAGTCAGAGTCAGTTAAGAGCGCAATATTTTGCAGGTAAGCGGCGAGAGATTTGTCTTGCGTAGTTGTTTCGTCTCCTGCGACTTCCGCATTCAAATTTACAACTTCTCCTTCGACAAATTCTTTGATACCGTCCAATAGCGACTGGACGTTCTCTAAACGATTCATACCTTCTACTGTGGTATCTTGCTTCATCAAATCCACCAATTTGGATTGTTTGGCAATGAAAACCGCTGCATCAAAAGCATTGTCAGCTAATGCTTTTTTGCGGAAAATATTAACCATTTTTACAAAATCAGCAATAGAATTCTTGGCGCGTGTGCTCCCTGGTGCGTGGGGCAAAATTTGCCACATGGTAGTATTTCCAGTATCTGCGGCTAAACTAATCTTGTCCAAAGTCGTATTTCCAATACCTCGACGCGGGAAATTAATCACCCGGCGCAAAGCCTCATCATCATTCGGATTTATCGCCAAGCGGAGATAAGCAATCAAATCTTTCACCTCTTTACGTTGGTAAAATGAAAGTCCGCCATAGACGCGATACAAAACATTAAATCGACGTAAATATTCCTCAAAAATCCGCGATTGTGAGTTCGTCCGATACAAAATCGCAAAGTCTTTATTGCTTAAATGGTCGCGCGCTTTTTGCTCAACAATCATATCCGCAATGCGTTTGCCTTCCTCTTGGTCGGTATTCGCTTTGATGACCTTGATACGTGAACCTGTTCCTTTATCTGACCAGATTTTCTTTTGTATCTGGTTGCTGTTATTCATAATTACCTCATTCGCCGCCTGCACAATATGGTCAGTCGAACGGTAGTTTTGCTCCAACTTAAACGTCTTAATGTTGTAAGGTTTAAAGTCTCGCTCGTAATCTAAGATATTCTGAATCGTCGCTCCACGAAAGGCATAGATACTTTGCGCATCATCTCCCACCACACAAATATTGCGCGGTCTTTCGTGATTGATAGTACCGTCTGGATTGCGATAATCCATGAGTTTTTTCAAAATAGAATATTGCAATGTATTCGTATCTTGAAACTCATCGACGAGTAGATATTTGAATTTGTTCTGGTATTTTTCGCGGATTTCAGGTTTATTCTGCAATAATTCAAATAAACGATACAACAAATCATCAAAATCCATTGCGCCCGCACGCTTACATTTTATTGTATATTTCGCATAAACTTTCCCAAAATGCGGGCGTTTTTGCTGATAATCTTCTTGTTGTAAAACTGCATCTGCGGCATAGCGTTTCGGCGTCACCAGATTTGACTTACAATTAGAAATTCGATTTTTTAGCGTATTGATATTATAATGTTCCTTGTTCAAGTTCATTTCCTTGACAATGGATTTCAATACCGATTTACTATCATCAGAGTCATAAATGGTAAAATTACTTGGGTAACCAATATGTTCCGCCTCTTTCCGCAATATCCGCGCAAAAATCGAGTGAAATGTTCCTGCCCACACATTATTCGCGCGCGGTCCGATAACCTTTTCTATCCGTTCCTTCATCTCCCGCGCCGCCTTATTCGTAAAGGTCAATGCCAACACTTCCCAAGGCGCAGCATCGGTCGTCTTGATGATGTGCGCTATCCGATAAGTCAATACACGTGTCTTTCCCGACCCTGGTCCAGCAACCACCAATACGGGTCCTTGAACGTTGGTCACTGCTCCACGTTGTACTTCGTTTAATCCGTCTAAATAATTTTCTTCTTGCATAATCTTAGTTGTTGGTTGGTAGTTGGTAGTTGTTGGGCTACCCTTTCTCATAGAAATATTAAACCAACTATGAACTTTGAACAAACTAACTATGAACCTCGTCTCAGTAAAGCGTTTTGATGAGACGAGGTTCATAGTTCATGGCTAAATCGTTCATAGTTAACTTAAGCGTGTTCCGCCTCCAATGCTTCCCAATATTCTACCGCGCGGCGCGTATGAGGAATACAAATCGAACCACCGACTAAGTTAGCAATAGAAAATACCTCAAAAAGTTCTTCTTTCGTTACGCCCAATTCGTAACAAGTTCCCAAATGATAAGCAATACAATCATCACAACGCAAAACCATTGACGATACCAATCCTAATAATTCTTTGGTCTTCACACTCAATGATCCTTCTTTGTAGGCATTCGTATCTATGTTAAAAAAGCGATTTAGGGTTTTATTTTGTTGCCCTAATATCTTATCGTTCATCTTGACGCGGTAGTCGTTGAATTCTTTTACTTTACTCATTTTTTTTAGTTGTTGGTTGTTAGTTGGAAGTTGTTAGACTGCTTTTACCCACAGGTGTTACTTTTGCTATTAGAAGTCTAAAATCTAAGGTCTAACATCTAATATCTCTAACACCGCGAAGGTCTTGAATTATTCTCATTTTATAACAATTTGAGGGCAATTCTTTTCAATAAAAAACAAAATGTTTTTTCCTTTTTGAAAATGAGTTGTACATTGGGGTATAATTTTGAATGAAGAATGCTGAATTTTGAATGATTATTGCAGTTTTATCTATAGAAGTGTCGAACATAACAATCGTAGAAATCATCTATACGGACACGTAAAATCATTCTCAAAAATCTAAGTCATACACAGCAAAAAATCCGTTCTAATCAGTGTTTTTCCGTGTTCATCCGTGTTCCAACCAAATCAAAAAAGCAATCATGTACAAATTTATAATTTTCCCTTTACTCCTATTATTCTCTTGTCAAAACAAAGCACCACAGCAACAAAAACAAGTAGTGGAAGAACCACCCCATGCCGCCGCTGCACAGGGTCAACCAGCAGACCACTTTTCCATTTGGCAAAAGGATATTCAAAAATTTGAAGCAGAAGATAAAGTCAATCCACCTGCGGAAAATGGGATAGTTTTTATTGGAAGTTCGAGTATTCGTCTATGGAAGAATTTAGAGCGAGATATGGCGCCTTTGCCTGTGATTAAACGAGGATTTGGCGGCTCGAAGATTAGAGATGCAGCAGTTTATTCTAATCGTATTGTAACGAATTATAAACCAAAAATTGTAGTTCTTTTTTCGGGTACAAATGATTTAGCGGGGAATGAATTAGATAAACAACCAGCCGATATTTTAAATGGTTTTGCCACATTTGTAACGAAAGTCAGACAAGATTTACCAGACGTAAAGATTTATAATATCTCAATTACGCCAACACGTGCGCGCTTTAATAAATTAGCGGAAGTAAAAGCCACAAATGCTCTGATTAAAAATTACTGTGAGGCAGATAATAAGCTCTTTTTCTTCGATTTAGCTGAGCAATTTTTAACTGCTGACGGTCAACCGCGAGATGATTTATTTATCAGTGACGGCTTGCATTTGAATGATGCAGGTTATAAGATTTGGGTGGATGAAATGAAGCCTGTTTTGGAGAAAGCAATGAAATAGTACCGGCTGCTTTAGCTGCCCAGGTCAACATCAACCAAGGCAGCTAAAGCTGTCCTATTTCTTAAAACAATAAGCCAACTCAATACCTAAATTAAACGAAAGCAAATCCTGCTCAAAAAAGCCAAATAGCTGGTCATTATCTCCAATAATTCTATATTCTCCGTCAGCGATAATCGTATCGCTATAACGCACCGTCGCCATAGCAGAAACCGCGAGTCTCTGCCAAAACGTATAAGAGTAAGACAAACCGCCTTCAGGAGTAATCAATCCATTTTGGTCAGGAGCAATTATTTTTGAAGACTCGAAGTATTTGACTCCTTCTATACTTCTCCTTATCCCAAGTTCATACGGCACAAAAAATAAGTAAGAGAGCCCTGCATGCAATGATAAACGACTTTTATCAAAGGTGAATAAGGCGTATTCTACAGATAAATTCATACCGCCATATTCGTAATCAAAATCACGCTTAATTTCCGTTTCAAATATTCTTTCTCCCTCAATAAATTCTGAATTAAAATATAATTCATGACGACTCGCGTAGACGCCACCAATAAAACCAAAGCCAATATTCCACCTTTCGCCAATGGCTTGTTTATAAAATACTGCTCCTTCAAATCCATGTGACATTTGTGGTGTATAACTGGCTATTGGAGCAAATTCTGTAACGGAATAAGTGGGATCAATTCTTTCTGTTGTATTGAAAAGATTGTTGAAACGAAGACCAATTTTGGATTGGTTAGATTGTTGAGCAAAGGTAGAATAATTGAAAATTATCAGACAAATGAAGGTCAAAAATACTTTAAGAAATGAACGCATAATCAGGAGTTTTATTTGAGCAATAAGGTTAGTACAGGTAAGAACGAGTGAAATTAAATTTTGTTGGAGTTTCAAAATAACTGCCGCTTTATTAACACATTGCCTCCTACTTATCAACTTTTTTGATAAGTCTATGTTTCTCTGAAAAATCCTAAAGCGCATCCTTTTCTTTCTCTTCATTCGACAATATCATGCTCTACATCATCTACATCGCCAACATACTCGTCGCAGGCTGGATAAGCATCACTTCCCTCTTCTATCCTGAAAGAGCTGTGTTGACCGTTTTTGAAAATAACTTTGCTTACTCGGAGTCGATTCGATTGGTGGGTGCGCTTTGGTTTGCGATATTCATTTTGTCGATTTTGGGTTTGATATTCCCTCAGAAAATGAGTTTGGTACTCGTGTTTCAGTTAATTTATAAGAGTTCTTGGTTACTTTTTGCGGCATTGCCCGCGATGATGAACAATCAGACTTATCCGCGTGGCATGGCGACTTTCTTTGTGATTTGGGTTTTGGTTTTGCCTTTTGTCATTCCTTGGAAGGAGATATTTGGATAGAATTACGAAATTTGGGAACAAACATGAGTCATCCTATAAGTATTACTCACACGTAAGAAAAAAGGATGAAAAAGCTCTTTTTAGTTGAATTTTCAATGATTGAGATATTTTTAAGTATTATTTGGTAGAACTCAACACAAAAAAGTAGAGGCATTTAGAACTTAAGTAACTGAACAAAAGTAATCTGGTTTTCTAAGCACATCTTTTCTCGCCTGCTTTCCTCAAAAAAGACTTCCGTAGCCGAGCTATGCAAGACTTTTTTAAGAAAAGCAGACAAAAAAATCTTGCACTTAGTAATACCAGATTACTTATGTCCAATTACTTAAAAGTTGTTCTAAATGCTTCTTTATTCTTCAGTTCTATTGAGAAACAAGGGATTTTCGTTAAAAATCGTGTACATCCTACTAATGAGATGACTCATGTTTGATATTCGACGAAAAACATCATTGAATATTGACCATCGCAGCTAAAGCAGCGGGTACATTATCCAATCACAACATCCTTTTCCACGAATTCCACTCCATAGTCCTTCAATTCCTCCAAAACAGGTGCATAAACTTCTTTCATTACAGGAATATTTACACCTTTTTGAGTGATGCGACCTTGTAAGACTAACTTCACAAAAATCCCCATTGGCAAGCCAACCAAACGCGCCATAGCTGTATCGTGGCTACCTGCACCTTTCATGATAAGAGTTGATGTCAAAAGGCGTTTTTTACCTTTTAAATCATACTCAAATTGGTGTTGCATGAGTATCATATCTTTATCATCTGCTTGCAATTTCCACTTATCTAAAAGCAAATGTTCCAAAATCAATGCAGGTGTCGCATTAGGCAGATTAATACGTTTTTTACTGAAAAGACCTAACCATTCTAACTTCTTCATTACCTCTGACTTGACATCAATTTTGAGAAGAGAAGCAATGCGTTCTTTGACGGTATTTCCTTTGTGCTCAGCACTAACATAAGCTTCCATTAATCCATGATAAGTCAGATTTTCACTTTCTAAAATAGGATAAGAACTATCTGTTAAACCAATACGTATCAATGCATTCCACGCCTCACAATAGCCCGCATTACGGATTGTACCTCGCAAAATAGTAGGAATATCTTTCAAACCATACACTTCACGATATAGCAAAGAGTCGCGATTTGCATAGCCTTCGTACTCCCCTTCTACACCGTCGATTTCGACAGGTTGAATATCTTTGAAGAGGCGATTGTAAGGAATATATTTTAGTTTAGAATTTTCTAAATATTGTGCTGTCCCCTGTCCTGCCAAGACGACATTACGAGGATTCCAAGTGAATTTATAATTCCAAGGATTGTCATTACATTCTGGAGCAATCAGACCACCTGTGAAAGAACGAAAAGCGGTTAACTTTCCTCCTTTTACTTTGATTTCATTGATTTTTTCCATGGCAGACATATGGTCGATACCTGGGTCTAAGCCCATTTCTCCCATAAAAATCAAATCACGGTCACGCGCATCATCTCCCAATTGATACATTTCCTTCGAAACATAAGAAGCTGTAATCAAGTGTTTTTTCAACAAGATACAATCATGTCCAACCTCCAAGTGCAAATGCGCTGGCAATAAGGAAACGACAACATCTGCACGACCAATCAAATCACGACGGTCATTGACTTTCATCACGTCCAACCAAACAGCGCGACCATTCGGATGGTTATTGACTTTTTGCTTCGCTAATTCCAGATTGTTATCACTAATTGTGACATTCCAATTGTATTTCTTTGCTTGGTCTAATACGTAATTGATTAGGGCAGTAGCTGAGCGACCTGCGCCAATAACGAGAATATTATTCATGTACTGAATGTTAGGCTGAATATAAATGTGTTAAACAGTAAGGCAAAGTTGAGTATGATAATTATCAATCGAAATTAATAACGAGTTGGTTACTAATAGACAACAACACACACAACCAACTAAAGTGTGGTGGTAAAATCGGGCACAAGATAGAAATTTAGCTTATTTACAAGATGCATTATCTCTTTTTTTCTCATTTGTTTGATAGAAATGAGAAAATTATCTTCTTTTACCTACGGCGAGACATGATTTATTGTTACATTCTTTAAGAAGTGCAAATTCCTTGTTACATTTGGCATCTTGCTTGCTAATTAATTGATAATGAAGGAAATAAAATTAACAACGACAATTAAAGTGTACGCTAATACTAGTGAATTATCACCTGCAGACCAAGTTCTTTTGCAACGAGCACATGATGCGGTACACGACTCCTATTCTCCTTACTCTAACTTTAAAGTTGGTGCCGCTGTGCGATTGGCAAATGAGGAGATATTAGGTGGTAGTAATCAGGAAAATGCCAGTTATCCTTTATGCCTTTGCGCAGAGAGAACTGCTTTGTCTGCGGCAGCAAGTCTTTTCCCTAAAGAAGAAGTTACGGCAATCGCTGTGACCGCTAAAAGTCCGACGAAACCGATTACTTTTCCTATTTCTCCCTGCGGTGCCTGTCGTCAAGTTCTCTGTGAAACGGAGAATAAGCACAAACATAATATGCGTGTCATTTTGCAAGGGGAAACAGGAGAAATTTATGAATTTATGACGGCGAAAGATTTAATGCCGCTTTCGTTTGATGCTGAGTTTTTGTAGGAAAAAGTGTACGTTTGCAAGCACACTAAATCATTCATCAAATCTCCATAGAGAAAAGTAAATATCATATGATAATATTAAATGCACAAGAATTATTTTACAAAATAACCGAAGATTATAAACTTATAGGACAAACAGGACAAATTAACTTTACTCTTAAAGACCTAACTATTAGAGTAGAGACTAAAGACTCGGTAGGGAATTTATTGCAAGAATGGCTAAAAGCTTGGATGCAGCACGAGAACATAGTTTTTGAAGAAAACAAAAACACTCAAAAATTTCCAGATTTCTTTCTCAATCCTGACGACAGAAGCAAAAACTTATTAGAAGTAAAATCCTTTGATTTTAAAAGAGGTCCTGGTTTTGATTTGGCAAATTTCGACTCCTATTGTAATTCTCTTTTAACAAAATCTTACCGTCTAAATTCAGATTATCTCATTTTCGCATATGAAATGACTGATGGGAAAATTGAAATCAAAAACGTGTGGTTAAAGAAAATTTGGGAATTAGCAGCCAGCAGCAGCACTTACCCAATAAAAGTGCAAGAAAAGAAAAGTATTATTTATAATCTACGTCCCGCTGTGTGGTATTCTACACGTAGTCGATTTAAGCCTTTTACAAGTTTAGAAATGTTTTTATCAGCATTGGATGAAACCAGATATAAATATCCACAGACTCGTCATAATAATGCACATTGGTTATCAAAAGTATTGAAAAATTATCAAGAATATACAGGTATAGACTTAGTGATACCCCGGTGGACAGATATATAACTTTCTACTAAACGTTCACCAATAGCCCTGACAACTGGTACAGCAACTGTATTTCCTAATAAATCAAAAGCTTGCGCATTTTTGACAGGTATTTCGTACCACTCAGGATAGCCAAATAAGCGTAATCCTTCTCTAATCGTTAGGCGGCGAACTCCATTTCCATCGACAAGAACTATTCTTGACACATCTGTAGCAACTAAAGTTGGTGCAATATCATTAGGATCTAAAATGTTATTAATTTCAAAACTTAATTTGCCTGTTACAATATTGTAACCTTTGGCTGTATTAGTTTTATATTTTCTATAAGTTTTGATGCCTGTTTCAGTTTCTTCTATTACAATATCTTTGGGGTGTTCAAACTTTAAATATCCTTTCTTTGTAAGGTCTTCAAGTTTAACTTTTAAATCCTTCACATTTGAGAAAGTTTTAATCTGGTTTAAGGTCAAAGGCATTCCATCCATCCATTTAATACCATGTTCTATTGCCCACTTTTTCTTTCTTCGCTCTTTAAAAATCTTATTAAGTAATGCTTTTTGTTCTACACTCACACTTCCCTTTGCTTCTATATCCCAACTATGTATATTGTTACTTCCTCCTCTTTTATCTTTAATTGCTTTGCCATAAAGTTCTTCTACACTATAGTTTTTCAAAAGTTTTTTAGTAAAGTCGGTCTGCATTGTTGGCAAACCTTCTTCAGCAATTTCAGATATAGTTGAAATGCTAATTGGAAAGTTCTCTAATGAAATTTTTTGTTTTTGTGTTCCCACGATAAAAATTCGTTTACGAGATTGTGCCACTCCAAAATTAGCAGAGTCTAATACTTTATAAGTAACTTCATATCCTAACTCTTTTAAGTTGTGTAAAATTGTTTTTAAAGTTCGTCCAATTTTATCTGACTTATTTTCTATATCATGACGGACTAATCCTTCTACATTTTCTAGGATAAAACCATATGGTTTTTTCTCTTTCAAAATACGTTCTATCTCAAAAAAGAGTGTGCCGCGTGTATCCGAAAATCCAAACCTTTTTCCGCTTGCACTAAATGGTTGACAAGGAAAACCTGCTAATAAAAAGTCAAAATCAGGAATATCTTCGGTTAGAACTTGTGTGACATCTCCAACAAAATTTTCATTAGAAAAATTATGGGTCAAAGTCTTGACAGCATAGGGCTTTATCTCTGAAGTTAGTAAACATTCTACTTCTATTCCTGCTTGTGCAAAAGCTTGTTCTACACCTAGTCGAATACCACCAAGACCTGCAAACAAATCTATTATTCGTATCTTATTTCTCATAATTATTTTTTCTAATTATAATCGTATGTTATTAAACTTCTGCATTACCCCCTAAATCCAATTGTACAGATTTTGCTAAAACTAAATGCGTACAACCTAAAACAGAAAGACACTGTAAAAAGAATGCAGCACTAAAAGTTCCTCTACTCATTTTGCTATCTATCGCTGATTTTGTTTCTCTAATGCCTACAGCATTTAATCTTTTTGCTAATTCTTCGTGTGAAATTCCACGCAAAACCAACTCCGATTTAAGCGTTCTTTTCGCTTTCAAATTCCAATAATCCATAATTTATTCCTACTGATTATTATTATTATTATTATTTGCAAATATGCAAACAAATTATTAAATATAACAGTTTTAGTTCTTTTTTCTGAAATGATAAAAAATTATCAAAAACAGTAAAATATTGATATAATTCTTTTTTTAATCATATATCAAAACTACACAAAAGACTACTCAGAACTTGTATCATCTAACAATAAAAATCTTCTCCGAAACCACAAACTCCAAAGTCGTCATTTTCAAAAAATAGACTCCAGCAGGAATATCGGAAGTATCTAGGTATACTTCATGCGTTCCCGCTGGCATATTTCTTTGCTGCAAAGTCTTTATTTCCTTCCCGTTCTGATTAATTAATTTAATATTCACAAAATCCTGTTGATTAATACTAAAAGAAACTGATGTCAAGTCAAAGGAAGGGTTTGGGTATATTTTCAAATTTCCCACATTTCCCGCAATAACATCCTGAGTCGGCACCGTAAAGTTTTCAATCTTAAAATCTGCAACAACTGGCAGGTGGTCAGAAGCTATAATGGCATCATTCGCATTAAGATTATAAGTATTCAAACTGTCTTGCGGCAATCCTCGAGTAAATAAAGAATAGCTATTTTGGAGATTTAAATTTGAGCCGCTGTAAATAATGTAATCCAATCGTCCGGGACTAAAACTACTATTTGGACTATACCAAGTGTAAGAAAAAGGCACGCCTGTCGCATAAGGGTGACTATCCAATAAATCACTGCCGTCCCAATCTGGATTAAAATCAGCACCATAGGATGACTCATCTACAATATCTCCCGTTAGTAATGTCTCCAATTGACGACCATCTCCCACAAAATTCATATCTCCTACAATGACAATACGCGACTCGGCTTCTAAAGGAATAGGGCCATTCCCATTTTTGGCTTCTCTCAAAAATTCCATAATCAAATCTACCTCAATCTGCCTTCCAAAATCATTGCTACAACAAGGCGGATGCGCAACAATCATAAGTAAATGCTCCGCCACACCTGGCAAATCAATCAAAAAAGCACCATTCCCCGCATTTTGATTATAACCAGGAATAAAAGCACTTTCGATAATTGGATATCGACTTATTGCATGACAATCTGGTCCTTGTTTGGCATGATAATACTGTACCTGTGTCATGTTTCCAACTAGGTCGGCGACTTGAGCAGAAGTATTGTCGTAAATTTCTTGAAAACCAATAATATCTGGTTGCGTCGCTTGCAGTATTCTTTCAAAAGCAGGCTGTCGGCTGGAGTCAAAAAGTCCATCAAACAAGACATTATATGATAAAATTCGAAGGTCAGCTGTCGATGATTTTGAAATAGAATATGTCGGTAAGGGTTCCAAATCTTCAGTTGAGAAGAAATACTCTACTTCATCATTTGTATTCGGAATTAAATCTCCGCTTGAACCATCTCTAAAAGCGACTTTTATATTATCACTTTGAAAGACAGAATTCCCCAAAACTGTTGCATCTCTTTTAATCGCAATTTCAAATCGACTGGATTTAACCGTTGGCGCGTTAATCAGTCCAATATTGCTATGAGAAATGAAATAAGAATTGTTTCCAACAAAAAAAGTACCCTCGCGATTTCCAAAATTGTAAATCAGGTCAGCACCAATCCCATTAATAGAAAAACCTGTATTTTCATTATCATCTGTCTCCAGATAAATTGAAATATTATTCAAGTCTTGGATATTGATTTCTGTTCCTACTTCTACTGAAAGGAAAAGAAATTCCTCATCATTAGAAATTTTCAATTGTCCAAAATCAACACCTGAAAAGCCGTCATCTCCTGTGACATCTGTATAAGCCACGGAATATGCGTCCCATTCCTCAAATATGCCATCCACCAATATGCGGTCTTGGGCAAAGCTGTGAATGGAAAAAAAGAGAAATGATAGTAGGGTGAGGTATTTCATTTATTTATATTTTTCTAGTTACTTTAAGAGGAACAAAAATAACATAGAAAGTCGAGCTTTGTTTTATTGTGGGCTTAATTTGCTGAGTGGGTTTGATAGCGGACGTTTTGACTCTGTATGTAAAGTTTTTTCAAGCAATTATTAAGAATTATAGTAAAAAATTAAATATACGCAAAAACACTGCGCACTTAAGTTTAATCTTTGTGTATAAGTTAAAGATAAACACTGAAATTTATCTTTAGGAACTAATCTTTCTTAGTTCTCGTTACATTCTACGAATATCAAAACTCAACATTATAAAAATGGCAAAGCTAAAATTACGCGGCAAAGAACTCCTAAAAATCGGCTATCCTGAAGGTCCAGCCATCGGAATGGCAATCAATATGGTTCTCAAACACCACAAACGCCTCAAAAAACAAGAAGCACTTGACCTTTTACAAGATGTCTTAGAAAATCAAGAGAAATATAAAGGTGATGCTGCTTTAAGCCGAATTGTTGATGCCCTAAATTATGAAAAGGAAATGCCAGTTATTCCTTTAAAAGAAACAGGTATCTCCTACCCTGCTTATGGAGAAAACCAAATTGAGCAAGGCGCAAAAGACCAAATGAATATTGCAGCACGCTTGCCAGTTACGGTACAAGCCGCTTTGATGCCAGATGCACATCAAGGCTATGGACTACCGATTGGTGGCGTTTTGGCAACCAACAATGCTATCATTCCTTATGGTGTGGGTGTGGATATTGGATGTCGAATGTGCTTGACTGTTTATGATTTATCACCGAAAGTATTGGATACAGAGCGTGCAAAGTTTTCTGATTTATTAAAAAAGAATACGCGTTTTGGTTTTGCTGCTTTTGAAAATCCAATGGACGATGCTTTGTTTGAGCGTAAGGAATTTAAGGAAATTCCGAAGGTGAAGACTTTATTTGGAAAAGCGCGTGCGCAGATTGGTTCATCTGGTGGTGGAAATCACTTTGTTGAGTTTGGTGTGGCGAAAATCACAGATGTAAACAATGAATTCAAAGTACCTGTCGGCGAATATCTTGCCGTGCTTTCTCACTCGGGTTCGCGAGGTATGGGTGCGCAAATCGCTAATCACTATACTAAATTAGCCATGGAAAAAACGCCCTTGCCGAAAGAAGCAAAGCATTTGGCTTGGTTAGACTTGGACAGCGCGGAAGGTATGGAATATTGGTTAGCGATGAATTTAGCGGGTGATTATGCTTCGGCTTGTCACGACCATATACACCGTCGTATGGCGAAGTCTTTGGGTTTGAATCCAATTGCAAAAGTGGAAAATCACCATAATTTTGCATGGAAAGAACAAACTGAAGATGGTCAAGAAGTCATTGTTCATCGAAAAGGTGCAACTCCTGCGGGAAAAGGCGTTTTGGGTATTATTCCTGGTTCGATGACAGCACCGGGATATATCGTGCGTGGAAAAGGTGAACCACTTTCAGTGAATTCAGCTTCACATGGCGCAGGTCGTCAGATGTCCCGTACTAAAGCAAAAAATAGCTTGACCAA
>CAZQTE010000006.1:7828-23986 GCA_964595615.1 uncultured Saprospiraceae bacterium | reverse complement strand
AACCCAAAACACAAAAGCCGTTCTGCAATTAAGCAGAACGGCTTTCTTATTTCAAGGATAAATCAAATCTTAGTTCGGACAGAAGAAGAAGTGATTACCACAAGTTTTCATGAAGTGAATATCACAACCGTTTTTCGCATCAATACGGAAAGCTTTCGTATCTCTATCAGATGTAACATCTAAAGATGCGTAAACTGTACGGTGCTTAGCACTTGCTCCCATATTTCCTTTAGTACCACGAGGTACAGAAGTTTCAGAGAACATATCAGCAGTTGCCTCGTCAAATCCAGTGTATCCCATGCCTTTAAACAAGTCATCTAAGAAACGTTTGTCTCTTGAGTTATTCTTGTAAGCATTACTCAACTTGTTGAAGAATTGAGCTCCACTCAAGCCGTGAGAGTCACCAAATTCAGGATTAGTACCCAAACGAGATAGTGATTTCGCAGCTCCGCTACGTGTATTGAAAATTGGATTTGCATTTCCAGTACAAGAACAAACTGCTTCAGCAACTACTGGCTCTGGAACTGGTTCTGGCTCAGGTGTCGGTGCTGGCGGAGGTGTTACTTCCACTGGAGGTGGAGGCGTTACCACTGCTTTTTCACCACATCCACCACATCCATTCCACCAAAGTAGGAGTAATAATAATAATAGCAATGGTAATAACCATTTCCACCAACCGCCACCACTACTGGTTGCTGCTGCTGTAGTTGCTGCTGCCGCTGCTGGTTTAGCTGCTGCTGCCGCCGCTACTACTTTTTTCTTCTTCTCTTTCTTAGGCTTAGCTGTTGCCGCCGCTGCTACTGCGGTAGCTGCCGCTGCTGTAGCTACAACTGCTGGTTTCGCTTTAGCTGGTGCTGGTTTCGCATATAATGCGCCCATTGCTGCCATCATTGACGCTTTGTCATCATAGTAACAAGAACGTGCAATTTCAGTTTTCTCATTCGCCATTAAAACGAAGTAGTGCTTACCTGCTGCAGTGCTTTTCGTCTTGAAGTTCTTTTCGTTCTTCATTTGACGTTTCACCCAATCGCGTCCTTTATTACGAGCCGCTGCTTGATTGTAACCTTCTGAGCGCATCACAACATTTCCTTTCTCATCATTAAATGCGAAATAGTATTGGTTGTTTTGCTTGAACTCATGGTAACCTTTACCTAACTTGTATTGCTCACAAGGCAGGTAGTTATCAACATCCAATGCTTTCTTACGCTCTTCTAATTTAGCTTTTGCTGCTGCTTTCTCTTCTTCTTCTTTTTTCAATTTTAGAGCTGCTGCCGCTGCTGCTGCTGTAGCTGCCGCCGCCGCTGCTGCCGCTGCTTTTTTCTCAGCTTCTGCTTTTGCTGCTGCTTCTTTCGCTAAACGAGCTTCCTCTTCTGCTTTAGCTTTTGCTGCTGCTTCTGCTGCTAAACGAGCTTCTTCATCTGCTTTAGCCTTAGCTGCCGCTGCTGCTTTTGCTTCTTCTTCCTGTTTCAATTTCAGAGCTGCTGCCGCTGCCGCCGCTGCTGCTGCCGCCGCCGCTGCTTTTTTCTCAGCCTCTGCTTTTGCTGCTGCTTCTGCTGCTAAGCGAGCTTCTTCATCTGCTTTGGCTTTTGCCGCTGCCTCTGCCGCTAGACGAGCCTCCTCTTCTGCTTTAGCCTTAGCTGCTGCTTCCGCTGCGATGCGTGCTTCTTCATCTGCTTTAGCTTTTGCAGCCATTGCAATTTGCTCCTGCTCTTTCTCTTCTTTACGTCTCCACCAGCCCCAATCACTGCGCCATCCTGCCCAGCCTGCAAACATGCCGCCAAGTAAAACATTCGCATCCATACCATGGTCTTGGTAAAAAGGAGCTAATAAAAGAGCTAAGTCTTTTTCTTCTACTTGGTAACAAGAACGTGCAATTTCTTGATTGTTACCTGCTTTGATTTTAGCGAAAGTCTTACCTGACTTCGTACGGTGAATAGTTATACGACCTTCAATCTGTGCATTTTTCTTCACAGACTCAATGCCATTGTCACGTGCCGCTGTAGAAGTATAACCTTCACTACGCCATAGTGTTTCTCCTTTTTCGTTGTTATAACTAAAGAAGTAGTGACCGTTTTTCTCGCTTTTGAATTTATGGAAACCAACTGGTCCAGGTTCGCTATCATAAGCGCCACAAGGCATATAGTTGTCTTTCTTTTCTTTCTTCTTCGCTGGCTTCTCTGGTGCTGGAGCTGGTTCCGGCTCTGGAGCTGGAGCAGCCACAGGTACATCCATCGCAATGTTGAATGTGTCTGTTTCAGTAGTAGTAGTGGTTGCTTGTACCAATTCTACATTGTATTCTGTTGCATAGCCTGGCATTACACCAAAGATGTAAGTGATGATTTTTTCACACTCCGCTTCACTTTCGAAGAAACGAGAACGTGCAATCTCTTGATTATTTGCAGCTAAAAGTGCTACATAATATTTACCACCACTTTCTTTAATGCGGTAACGTGAACGTGTATTTCCGTTTTTGATAACAGAACGCATTCCCGTATCACGTGGCTTACCACCTTTGTATCCTTGACTGAAAAGAATTGCTTTTCCGTTAGCATCATTTAAGTGGAAATAGTGTTTCTTATTCTCTTCGTTTTTGAATGTCTCAAAACCAGATTTACCTGATGTCGAAGCACGTTCAAAGTCATACTCTTGTTTTTTCAACTTCTGCTTGCGCGTTGCTTTAGCATAATCTGCCTTGTAAGCATCAGCATTTGCCATGATGTAGTCCATAGCTGCCTTACGATCAGGCGCGCTATTAAACATACCAGAACGTGCTACTTCAAAGCCATTCGGTGTGCGAATAACGAAGTAGAATTTTCCACCTTCTTCTTGTAAATCGTAGTATTTCTCTTTGGTAGCGTAACGTAATGTACTGCGTACATTTGCTTTACGCTTAGAGCTATTCTCGAATCCACGTCCGAACAGAATAGCTTTACCAGATGCATCATTAAAGTGCCAGAAGAATTTTCCGTCAGCATCAATAATTTCTGGACCAGCAGTACCCGAAGTAGAGTTACGTGTGATAACATATAAAACTGCCATTTCCGCCAAAGAAGGAGGTTTTGGAAGTTCTTTGTTTAATTTACGGCGAGTTGTTGTTGTCGTTGTTGTAGTTGTGAAATCTACGGGAAAATCAGTCGTAGCCAAAGCATCCTGCTCGAGACCAGTTGCTGCTGTTTGCGCATCTGCGGCAGAACCATAAGCATTACTAGTGGCAAGCACATTACCGTTGTCATTTAAAAGACTAAAAGTGTCCCCGTTTTGGCGATAATTACCGTTTTGACGCATTCCTGCGATAGTCTCGCGAATAGCTGCAACGACGGCATCTCGGGAAGCAAAAGTTTCCCCGTTCAGGATAGTGTCTCCTGCATCGGAAGTTAGGTCAAAAGACCAATTATCTCCGGTATTATGTAGTTTAAACCTCATAATTGAAGAAGGGTTGAGTTGGTTTGAAAATTATTTTTCTTACTTGTGCGTTAAAATTAGATAATTCTTAACACTTCACAAATTCTAGACGGGGAAAAATGAAAATGTCACTTTAAAAAGTAAGGATTACTTATTTTTTTTAAGAAAATTGGAAATAAACTGGTTTCACAGTTTATTATTTTAAAATATAGACTATTTTAATATTTAATTTTATTAAACTATTTATTTTTTCTATGTATTTAAATGGAGTTTTCAAGGTTTAAAATTATTTAAACGCAGCAAAAAATTAAATAATTGGTAAATATCGGCACATAAAAGGGTAGCTTTAATCTACTACTATCAGCCTTAATACCTCTGCACCTAATCCTTCTACATCAAGACGAACAAAATAGACACCAGAAGTCAGACTTTCAGTT
Organism: uncultured Saprospiraceae bacterium; assembly: GCA_964595615.1. Taxonomy (GTDB): domain Bacteria; phylum Bacteroidota; class Bacteroidia; order Chitinophagales; family Saprospiraceae; genus JAHDCG01. The sequence goes on along the minus strand of CAZQTE010000006.1, from coordinate 20,147 downwards.
TTCAAAACTAATTGCTGTCTACCCGAAATAACATCTATTACTCGCTCTTCTGCTAGTTGTCCAATTGTATTATAAACATGCAAAACAGCCTTAGTATTTTGGTCAGCATCTAAAATCAGCAGCGCATTTCTTCGTTCAGTTAAAATATTAGGCTGAAGACTTAACTCCCAACCTAAAGAAGATAAATTATTCACGGCGGTATTATAATCGACTTCAAATCCGAAGCTATAACTACAGTCATTATCATCCGTAATTAAAAGGTTATAAATCCCTGCGGAAATATTAATTATGTCTTCTGTCGTCTCACCATTCTCCCATTCAAAATTATATGGGGCTGTTCCTCCTGTTATATTTTCAATAAAAATGCTACCATCTGTACTGCTTGATGTTTCAGCATTGATGATATCAAAATCAAAATTAAGTGGATTAGGTTGAGAGATAACAAAACTTGTAGTAGTACTGCAATTATTGCTATCAGAAACTGTTATTTCATGTTCTCCTGCACTCAAATTATCTGTATCACCGACGATACTATATGGAGGCATACCTCCAGTAATAGTTAATTCTACGAAACCATCATTATAAGTTGGACAAGATACATCGGTCGTCTCCAAGCTTATAGTTGGTCCTGTATTCCCAGATATAGTGAAATTTCCTGTTACAGCGCAATCGTTACTATCCAGAATTGTTACTTCATATTCTCCTGCACTTAAATTATCCGTCTCCCCTTCTATCGTGTATGGAGGAACTCCTCCTAATACAATAATCTCTACCGAACCATCACTATTTCCAGCACAAGACTCATTCTCTATTTCAAAATCTAAACTTAAACCTTCCCCTTCTGAAATAGTAAATGTACTCGTAAATTCACAATTATTTATGTCTGTAATTTGTATAGAATAATCCCCCGCTCCCAGATTTTCAGTTTCACCTTCAATCATATACGGAGCTTCACCTCCTGTTATTTCGACATTGACTGAGCCATTTGTTGCTCCTGGACAGGAAGCATCAGAAACTGAGAGGACTGCATTTAAAGCTTCGTTTTCAATAACTTCAACTGTAGTACTCATTTGACACCCGTTAGCATCCGTAGCTGTTAATGTATAGTTTCCTAATGTTGCTCCTATGAAAACGCCGCAGCTCGATAAACTTAAATCTGGAGAAACTGTATAATCATATTCACAATCGGCAAAAGGAGTTCCTCCCGAGGCATTGATATTGATAAGTCCATCATCCCCTCCTATACACGAAACGTTTTCGGTAGAGCTACTTAAACTTATTTCACTAGGTTCAGCTACTACAAATTCATTGAAGCCTTGACAGCCCATTTCATCAACGACTGTGACTGCATAAGTATCTGGAGCGAGTCCAGTAATAATATCAGTAGCTTGTCCATTTGCATTTGGAGACCAAGTATAAGTAGAACCAGCTGTTCCTAATAGCTCAATAGAACCTGTATTTTCATTAAAACAATTAACATCATTTGCAATACCATTAATCGTTATCGGGTCACCTTCTTCGACTACAACTATAGTTTCTGTACTACAAGCATTAGCATCCATAACGAATACTTGATATTCTCCCGCAGACGCACCGCTAAATAAACCATTTGCATCTTCCGTAAGGCTCGGTGAGATTTGATAAGAATAATCATCAGTAGCATCTACTGTTCCTCCTTCTGCAAATAAACTAATGGTACCATCTGAACCACCTAAACAAGATGGATTGGTAAATAAGGGTGTTAATACAATTTCTGAAGGCTCTGAAATTGTATATTCTGCATAACTAGGACAATCAACGCCATCTGTTACTGTTAAAAAATAAGTGCCTGCTGCAAGTTCAGTTATAAAAGTTCCTGTTTGCCCATTTGCATTAGGAGACCATGTAAAATTTAATCCGTTTGTATTTTCTATATTTAGATCAATACTTCCGTTCGTTTCACCTGTACATTGGATAGGACTCAATGTTGGAGAAAAACTAATTGGAGCACCTGCATATACAGTATATGTTTCTATCGATTCGCAATCATTTTCATCTGTAGCTGTAACGGTATAAGTGCCTGCAATTAGTCCAGAAATTGTTGCTCCAGTCATTTCATTTGACCACTCATAATTTAAGTCTTCGGTATTAGTAATTGATATCGCTCCTGTTGGAGAACCTGTACATCCAGCATCTGTGACTTCTGCATTAAGCTCTATTGAACTTCCACTACCAACAATAAGCTGTTCAATAAGTCCACATCCTAATTCATCTGTCACTGTCACAGAATATACACCTGGAAGGACATCCGTTAATTGATTTCCTGTTTCATTATTTGGATTTGGAGACCATTGTACAGAAAGTGTTCCTGTTCCACCTGTTGGGTCTATTGTTACCTGTCCTGTCGCACCACCGCTACAAAGCACATTTTCTGTTGTTCCATTAATGACTATTTCCTCAGGCGCCATTAAATTTTCAACTCCTGTAGATTCACAACCATAAGAGTCCGTGAGCGTATAGGCATACATTCCTCCACCTATACCATATTGTCCAAAACCGTCGTATTCATTGTCCCACAAAATAGAAAAAGGACCAGTTTCGCCCTCAGCGGAGAGGATTAAAACGCCGTTCGTGAAACTACTACAAGTCGGAATAGTCATTTCCACACTAGTTGTTGGTTGAGGAAGAGTTGGAATAAAAACTGATTGATTTGCAGTATTTCCAACAGCATCTAGAACAGTAAACTCAAAAGTTCCTCCTGCTAAATCTGTTATTGTTCCTGAAATATCATTAGTTGTAAATTCTACCTCTCCAATCGTCAAAGTTAAAGGAGCAACACCATTAAAAATTTCATAATTAATAGAACCAATATTAATATCTTCCTGCTCGCAATCTCCTCCACTAGCGGTAAGGGATGCAATACTAACTACTGGTAATTCATACACTCCTATATCTAAGTTACTACCTAAAACACGAGGATTGCCAAAGTAATCTTCGGTAATAGCTGTGGGATAAAAACTATTATCAGCAGCATCTCGAACAACTGAATTTAGAGCAACTGAAAAATCATTATCATCAGGACTTGTGAATAATGGGTCAATTCCAAAAATAGTGTTTCCAGAACAACTGATATTTGAATTGTCGTAATTAATCCCTTCGCAATCTTCAGCAGAAAACAAACAAGACTCGACAGTTATAGGAAAACTGTTATTGTAAATATCTGGTCCTAATCCAAAATTAGTATTTTCCCAAAAAATACAATTAGCAATAGTTGCTTGACTACAGCGTATAGCTCCACCTTGCTGCAATGCATTATTTTCATAAAAAACACAGTTAGTGACATTTCCATTTATCATGCGAATACCCGCTCCTGTTTTCCCTATATTGGCATTAAAAACACAATTTGTGACTTCAACATCACTAGATTGTACATGAATACCTCCACCTGTAGCATCATTTGCAGCATTGCCTTCAAAGTAGGAATTAGATACACGTAAACTTTGGTCTATCAAACTTGAGTAAATTGCTCCACCTGAAAAAGCGGCAGTGTTATACTGAAAAGTACTATTCTTTACTTCGATTAATAATGGTCCTACGATATTAGGATGAACAGCACCTCCGTAATTCCCTCTATTCCAATCCATCCTAGTGTTGTCAATCAACAGAGTAGCATTTGAATTTGGAGTATCAATATATCCTTCGAGGTAAATTCCTCCGCCATCCAATCGGTCTTCTAATGTTCCCGCAAGATTGTGTCCTAAATAGCAATCACGCAAAGTAACATTTTTAAATTCTGCAAATCCGCTATAATAAATACCTCCACCAAGGGAATTAGAATTATTAAATTCAAAATTACAACCTTCAAATTCTAATCCTAATGTTTCAAAGCTATCTTCTCTGAAATATAGTCCTCCACCAAAAGTTGATGAGGTATTTTCAAAAAAGATACAATTTCTAATCTTTGTTAATGCGCTATTTACACGTGACGTAATATGGATTCCTCCTCCCACATTTGCATTATTGTTATTGAAGATTAAGCTATCTGCGGGTATAAGTTCATCTTGTAAAGTAGTACCTCCAATCCAATAAAAACCTCCACCCAATGTGCCCGCATTATTTTGAGTAAACTCATTTGCAAAAATATTAGGTCGAGTAGAGCCAGCGGCGGGTCCAGACCAAATAAATAAACCGCCACCTCTGGCGTCAGAGTGATTATTTTTAAAGTGGCAATGCTTGACTTGGCACCTCAAATCCGTCTCTTCCCCAGTCAAATACATTCCACCACCACTCATTTTAGGGTCTGTATCAAATACATCTCCTCCAGCATAGTTAGCATTCCCACCTTGAATTGTAAATCCTTCTATAATCGTATTCTCATCTGTACCTATAGAGTACACTATCGTATAGGAATTATCAGAGATATCGCCTTCGACGCCAATATCTCCACTTAAAATACTTTCGTTGTGGATATAGTCTCGCTCTTCTAATTCTGACTCTGAGCCAAGAAATCCTCCATAGATTTCAACACCATTTTTGAGTTCAAAAAAAGCGTCACGATTAGTTCCTTGAGTTGGTTTATAAGTACCGATAGCTACCCAGATTTCAGTTCCGTAATCTGCTGCTGCAATGGCATCTTGCAAATCAGTATAGGCATCTGCCCATGACGAACCTGTATTCGCACCATTGGCATCAGCCTTGACGAATAAAACTTGCGCTTGTAGAGAGATAGTAAAAAGAAGGGTAAAAAAAACTGATATTAATCTGTTCATTTTGGTAGGATTTTTTTGTTCTAGGGCAAAAATACGGATTTTTTTGTTTAGAGAGGTGTTTAAGTGCATGACACTATTTATTTACACGATGCCTTTATGTGCTATTGTGTTGCTTTTATATAGAAAAATGCCTATTAATGGTTATTAATTTTGTCTTACTTTTGCAAACTATTAATTAATGGTAAAAAGTAAAAATGTGAATAAGGAAGTATACATCCTCAAAACCCGTCGTTGGTTAGCTAATTTCGTTATTGGATATAATTTATGTCCCTTTGCAAAATTACCTTTTCAGACCGATAAAATTAGATATAAAGTTTACGAAGGAGATAATTTAGAGCAACTTGCCTTAGATTTAACAGATGAGATATTGCTATTAAAAAGTGTACCTGCATCGGAGATTGAAACGACTTTAATTATTCATCCAAATGTTCTAAATGACTTTTACGATTACAATGATTTCTTAGAAATTACAGATAATATTCTTCTACAAACAGGGATGACGGGGGAACTCCAAATTGCTTCTTTTCATCCCGACTATCAATTTGCTGAGACAGCACATGAAGATGCAGAGAATTTTACTAATCGTTCGCCTTTTCCAATGTTGCACTTATTACGAGAAGCGAGTGTAGAAAAAGCAACTACTTTCTATCCTGATGTGGAAGGAATTCCTGAGCGGAATATTGAAAAAATGAGAGAATTGGGGGCTAAGGGTCTTTTAAAAAATAACTTATAACAGTTTGAACATTCTTTAAATGACCCTAAGAAAATTCGAAAAATAATTTCTTAGGAATAGACTTTATGAATTAACACCCACATTCTCTATCTACATAAGCAATCACTTCAGGAAAAAACTGATAAAATTCTTTTTCAAAAGCATCATAGTTATTCAATAAGTTATCTGTTGCGCCCTCAAACATTTCAGGATACTTTAGACGACTTTTCATTTTATCAAAAGTAAAACGTAATCCTTCCTCTGTCCCATAGCGCATCAACCAATTATCTTTTATCATAAAAGGTAGATTTTTGCGCATTTTTAAAGGAATATCAGCTTCTCTTCTCTGCAAGATTTCATAGATATTCTGTGTCCATTCTCCCAAGTCTTGCGAAGTATATCTATCCCAATTCTTGACCAATAAGTAATCAAAATAAATATCAATAATGACAGCGGCATATTTACCATGAGAGGCATGTAGTCGTGCTGTCCCTAAACGAGTCATTGCATGACTATCTGTGTAAGAATCAATTTTTCGATGCAAATAAACGCCGTCTCGCACACGAGGCAATAAAGCATCTAGGTCTTTATTGCGAATGCTGTCAGCGATGAAGTTACCGATTAGTAGGTCTTCTTCACTACATGATAAGAAGCAATGCGCGAGGTAGTTCATTTGATAAAAGTTGTGAGTAAAAGAAATTCAATAACTTCCACTAAAATTTTACGTTCTTCGTCAAATTTTATAATCCCTCTAATTCAATCTCCATCCAGACGGGTTGGTGGTCAGAAAAACGGAAACCTTGAGGTAAACCTTTTACTGCTTTTACTTTGATATTAGGAGAAATTAGGAAGAAATCAATAAGTGTTTCAAATGTTTTCTTTGGAGTGTAAATATCCCTAGATTTACGATTGGTGGGCATTGTTGGGTCATAAACCCAGGTCCAATCAGAAGGCATTGCATCCGCCTCAATATTTATTTGGGAGTATCCACTAGTATTACCTGGCATGAAACGGTCAAAAGCAAAATTAGGTGGCACTTGATTCCAATCTCCACCTACGACGACATAGTTTCCTTTTTCATATTCCTCAGAAAACATTCCTTTTAAAAATTCTATCTGTTGCTTTTTCAGTTTACCACCTTTATCGTAAGCTGAGTTGTGAACATTGAATACTACCAATTTTTTCCCATTAGCCGTTGGATAGATTTGTTTCATAACACAACGGTCTAGCTGAAAAATACGGGTCGGCCAATCAAATTTACCAGGTAATTGATACCGAATACTTTCTTCTGGTTGAAATCTTGCTAAGGTCGTTAATCCTGATAATACCTGTCCATAGACACGCCAAGGTTCTGCGATTGGTAAAGGAACTCTTTCGTTTTTATAATTAGCAGCGAATGCTGCGGAATAACTAGGAAGTTTGTTACGTAAACGGTCAAATTCATTAATATGATAACTGCGTTTACTATCAAAATCAGTCTCTTGAAGTAGAAAAAAATCCGATTTAGTCGTACTTACAAATTGTTCAGCACCAGCAACATATTCATCGACGTACTCTTTTGGACTGCGAATCATACGTCCATTAGAAAACATTTGGTCACCATTATCGAAGAAAAAATTACTTTTTGCCCCAAGTCCACCATATCCAATATTCCACGTCGTAAAACTAAGAATACTATCCTTTATGACTTTTTCACTTGCTTGCTGTGCTGTTTCGATTTTTATCGTTGCTTCTGGCTGCCAATCGGTAAGTGTACCATAAGTTAAGACACCAGCTACATAAAGTAAGATAGCTAACAATAGCCAAGCAATAATTTTCTTAATAAGTGTAAATGCGTTTTTCATCAAGGAAATTTAATGATTAAAATCTTGACGAAAGGTAAGGAAAAAGAATTGTTCCTTATTAGCATACTGCCTATTTTCAACAAGAAGTTGAGATAATAGACAAATTTGCATTACAAAAAGCTCACATCAATAAACCTAACAGGATAATTGCCATGAATAAGTTGTAAGCCATAATCAATTTCCAACTGCTGTACCAATGCTTCAATAGATGAAATATCAATGGAGAAATAATAAGCATCACCGACATCCGCAACAACATAAATATAAATGCCAAATCTTTTTTCTATAAATTCAGCTAAGTCATCAACTGTAGCGGATTCTAATACAGCTATTCCATCTGTTATTGTTGCCTTGTCTGAAGAGTTCTTAGCTTTTTTCTGAGAGACTGTAAATGCATTCAATTTTCGCTCAGAACCTATACCTAATCGATAAGAAGACATCGTTTCAAATTTACTACGATAAGAAAATTTATAACGACGACGTAAGTCAGCATTTAGAAAATAAATACCACTTTGCGTATTTATTTTACTTGAAGAATAGTCAATATTTAAAGTTGGGTTTCTCACATCCCCATGAAGTCTGATATAATGTTCTTTAAACCGTGTTATGTCCGATATCACTCCTTTTAAACTTCGATTTTTCCAAGTGAAGGAAAAGGAGTCTCGTTTGTTAATAAGAGTATCAAACGCGAGCCCTCCAGCAGGTATTTCTTCAATAGACAACTGATAATCTGACAATTCATTCCCAACATTAAATGAAAAATCGCTTGGGAAGTACATCAACTCATCTTCCACCTTAATGACTATTTTCTGAAAATAAATGCCTGTTTTGATGTCAATTTCACTTAAATCTGGTAAACGAAATTCTCCATTTTTTCTTTTAATAAAATGAATTTCGGGTTCTTCTTCTCCTCTTCTTACTATCATTTCAAATTCAATAATCTCTAATTCTTCTTTAGCCACTCGTAAACTTAAAGGCTGATTTTGGTTATCAAGAATATCTTTTCTTGTTAAATTTATACCATTAGGGTTAGCAAAAATTTCACCCCAAAAAAGCCCCACAGGACGACCTATGTATGCATTATATTCTGGTAATTTGAAAATAAGCGAACGGTTTTCTAATTCTTTCTCTTCTTCGTGCCACCAAATAAAATCATCTGCAGATAATAAGCGACGCGTAGTTTTAAAACCCGGAATATGTACAATATCATATCTGGTACGGTCACTATACATTTCCAAGTTACGTTGATTTTCTGCTAAAAGAGTATCTGCTTTTAGAGTTGTTTTTCTATCAGGAACATTAATAATCTGAAATGAAAATTCAGCAGTATCATTAGAAATATCCTTAGCCAATAATTTAGGGTAATAAGGCTCAAAAGGACTCGTGATACGTACTTGCACAGGATTTATAGTAATATCTTCTGTTTCTAGACCAATGCGAAAGAATGTCCCTGGTTCGTAAGCATTTAAATCTTTTTCATCTAAGACCACCATATAGGTCGCAGCAATATCTTCAAATTTAAACCAATTACGCATTTCATCTTCCTCTTCATTTATTGCATCATAACGCATAAAAGCAAGACCGTCAATACTACGTGTACTTCCATTTTTCAATACCTCTATGGTATTCCCAATATTTTTCTGCGCAGTTTCTAAATCTAATTCGATATTTGCACGATATACATTTGGATTTGCATATTTTTCCAAGATTATCTCCAACTCTCCCCACTTAACCGTATAAATAGCATCTTCCTCTTCTACATCTATAGAGGCTTTTTCTACTAAAAAATGAGGAGATGAGCTATCTAGAAGATAATTTATATAAGAATTTCCGCCTGTGAATGCAAGTATCTCGGGACTATCTGTATATAGTTTGGCGTATCGTGTTATTGCCAAAGCAGACATCCATTTTTCACCAAACTCAGTTTCTATTTTAATGACAATTGTTACTTCTCGTTGTGAAGATATAGCACTAACGTACCTTTTAAATTCCTTCCGTCCGACCGCTCGCAGAGGTTGTTCAAAATCTGGACTATTAAATATAGCTTCCAATTTTACAATGCGTTGCTTTGTTCCTTCGAAATAAAATTTAAGCTCTGCGTCTTTTATCTCTTTAAAGTAAGGACGATTCATCATCGTCGTTCTATAATTCTGAGTTTCAGGTGCATTAATTCCGATATTAGCAATCGGTAAATCAATTGTTCCCCAATCTAGTACTGTTCCTTTTTGGGTCTTATCTAAATCAAAAATAGGTTGATTAATCCATCCTGTTATCAATTCGTCTTTTTCTGATACACCTTCTGCAAATGGTAATTCTTTAGAAAAATCAAAGGAAAATAAAGCTAGAAAAGAGAAAAGAAAAGGTATGACAGCTGTAGTTTTAATATAAAAAGGAAATTTTTCAGATGTTTCTCTGTCTTTTGTAGAGATTCCATTTATCATTTGATAAGTATTTAAATAAAATTCTTTTCGATAAAAATATATGAATGGATGAAACCAGAAGATTAAAGAAAAGAGTTCTATTAAAAACGTAGGGATTTTGAAAGGAGGAAAGGAAATAGGATTTTCACCTTTTCGATTAAAACTTGGCTTAACGTCTCCACTTTCTTGAAAGGTTTGAGAAAATAAGGAAGTTTTATACCAAAATGTTGATTGATTAATAGATCTATTCATTGTCACTAGAAAATTCATTTTTTCACTTGCACGTACCCAATTATCTACTTTCTTAAAGGCAAAGAAACCAAAGCCCAATAAATAAAAAAGAGAAAGGATATCTTGAAAAGTAATAATGATATTGCCTGAGTAACTAACGGAAAAAGGTATCGTTGCAAAAAAACCATTATAAACAGTTTGATTTAGCTCCTCACTATAAAAGAAACGAAAAGTATCATCAGCAGAAAAAGAGAATAGAGGAATTAAAATGGAAGAACAAGTTACCAATAACAGGTATACAAGATTATCTTTTTCTAATCTTTGTGGTAAGATTTTATAAAGGACATAAAACACTCCAAGGCAAAGTGTCATTTCAAAAAGAAATTGAGTCAGAGTAACTTGCATAAGTAGTGAATGTTTGGTTCTATTCTTTCAGCAAGTTAGTCTACTCTGACTCAATTATCAAGGAGAAAGATTGAATTAACATATTATTTAATCCTTTTTACATTGGATTATGTTTTGCGTAGTTTTTGTATTAAAGTGAAAATGGAATAGATTAATAATATTCCTGCAATGATTGCTGCAGTTGTTGACACACTAGTATAAAAAGGCTCACTCATTGACCTCTTAATATTAATACCAATAATTGCCCAAGTCAAAACCAAACCGAAAGCCACATCTTTACGTGTAGTCAAAATAAAAAGTCCAAGTATTGCGCCAATAATTATCATAATAATTGCCCAGTTAGCTTCACCTATTACTCCACCTTGCCAGCCCATATCAACTAAAACAGTTGTAACATTAGCAATAGTAGCAATACTAATCCAGCCTAAGTAAACACTAAAAGGAATATGTGATGTCCACAATTCTCTTTTCGAAACCTCTCTTTGACCTATTTCTAATTTTTCATAAATACTAATTAATGAGACTAATATAATTAACATAATTCCTAAAGCAACGAGAGGCATTTGATAGTGCCAAACAACTATCCAAGCCATATTAGCTAGACAATTTACTAGAAAAAGTCCTCCTATTCTTTCGACAAAATCCGGAGTAGGTTTTCCATTAAATAAGGAAATTGATTGAGAAATTATATATCCTAAAAGAAGCAAATAAATCACTCCCCAAATAGAAAAAGTTAGCCCCGCAGGAACAAATAAGTTAGGATACATATCCGAAAGTTCGCCTGTATTAAATCCATTGATTGGAAGAGCGTTAGCTAAAACATTAATAATTATAACTCCAATAAATCCTAATATATTAAGAATTTGAGTGGTCTTCATTTTATTTCGTTTTGATTTAATAATACTTCTCTAACTAAAAAAAACACCCAATGTTCATTTTTAAGAGCTTATCTAAAAATTTATCGAACTGAAAATCAGTAGTTTGCGGTTCTGCCTAAAAGTTTTTCTACTACTTTATCGAGATAAACGAGTAGTAAAAGTTGACGGTAGGTTCGCAAAATGTTGGTTTTCAGAAAGGTAAAATTTAGACAAGCTCTAAACGCAAAAAAGCCCTGCACTCAAAAGAGTACAGGGCTTTTCCTCATTAGGTTATTATTTTTTAGTAACCAGCATTTCTGCTACCACCAAAAGTACCTTTACCTGCGCGACCTTCTGGCTCGCCCATTTCGCTTTCGCCTCCTGCAACAGAGAACTCAACACGACGGTTCATCAAGCTTGAACCTGATGAAGGTACTAAGTTATTTTCTTCACCACCGTAGTTTAAAACTAAACGATCACGAGCGATACCATAGTTTTGAATTAAGTGCTCAATAGCAGACTTAGCACGGTTGTAAGACAACTTAGTATTGTAACGGTCGTTAGATGTCTTATCAGTATATCCTTTAACCAAAACACGGATGCCTGGGTTATTTTTCATAATGTTGGCAACAGCCTTCAAGTTAGGATAGTCAGAGTAACGGATACTGTAGCTATCGTTGTTGAAGTGTACCATTGGCATAAACCAATCAGCGATAGTACTTGTAGTACTTTGACCTACTGGCTGGTAGTTTTTCAATTTAGCATCAATAGCTGCATCAACCTGATCTTTAGTAGTATAAGTAGGAACTTGAGCAACACCTTTACCGTCTACAGAGAAACCTGGCATAGAATAAGGCTCTTGATCTTCGTAGTCTTTCACACCGTCACCGTCGCTATCTAATGCCATACCGCGAGTATCAACAGCAGCGTTAGCTGGAGTATCTTTCTCTTGGTCAATCATATCGATAACACCGTCACCGTCTGTATCAGTTAAATCAAATACAGGACGAGCGTTTAAGTCTTCTAAGTTCTTAGCAACACCTTCTAATGGATTAATCCAGTATAATGGCTCAGACTTTTTGTCTTTGTCACCTAGGTTGAA
>CAZQTE010000006.1:0-7728 GCA_964595615.1 uncultured Saprospiraceae bacterium | reverse complement strand
TGTCCAAGACCAATTCCTACCTCCCACATGTGTTCAGGAGTGTAAGAGTAAGATGATGATGATGGCGCTTCCTGAGCGTTAGCATTGAGACCCCAGAGGCTCAGGCAAACGCAAGCTAAAAGTGTATAAAAATTTCTTGTAGTCATAGGGTTTTGACTTTGATGATTAAAAAATTTGATGAACAGAATTAAATCTGCGTGCTAGAAATTACCCTAATGTTTGCAACTTCTAATCCGCAAATGTATTAAAGATTTGTGTTGTCACAAATTTATCAGAACCTTTTTTACTAACATCTTTGATTCAAGACTAGTATAAAACAGATATATTAACTGATAATTGTAAAAATTCGAGTTAAAATCAATTAACAAGACACTTATCTATATATAAAAGTAACTAATGTTAACTGTATAACGCCTTTTCTTTTTTGATGTTCAGTAATCCCTATAAAACATCGATCAAAAAAGTAGTGTTAATACAATTATGGGGCATTAGTGTACTGTAACTTTATTGGAAGTAATGTATGTGGTAATAATATACGTTCTTTATCTAAAAACTGGATCTTACCATTGATAAAAAAAGTATAATAATTGTTAAAAGTGAGTGCTTTTCTCCAAACTACTGAATCAATATACGTTCTTTTTGTGAGAACGTTTCATCTAATTAGACTGCAAAGAAATAAATTAGTAACAAACTTTCTTTATTTTTTTAAAGCAAACTTCATTTTATAATCTGCACTAACCTTTCCTTTCTTTATATTTTCTAACTTTCTGCGCACCATTCTTCTCTTAACTGGTTTTAATTTTTCTGTAAAGAGCAAACCGTCTATATGGTCATATTCATGCTGAATAACTCTAGCATTTAAGCCTGAAAACACAGCTTCATGTTTTTCAAAATTTTCATCTTGCCAGCTCAAACGTATTTGAGCGGGTCTTTCTACATCTCCTCTTACATTAGGAATACTTAAACAACCTTCCTCATAAGGCCATTTATCTCCACCTTCTTCTATCTTTTTTGCATTGATAAAAACCTGCTTTATTCCCTCGTTTTCTTTTCCTTCTTCCATCATCTGCACAGTATCAACTAAGAACAAACGAATCGAACGTCCAATCTGCGGCGCGGCTAACCCAACTCCACTGGCATTATACATCGTCTCCCACATATCAGTCAAGAGTTTTTCAAACTCAGGGTAGTCTTTATCTATTTCTTTGCCAACTTCTTTTAAAACAGCTTGTCCGTAAGCGTAAACAGGTAAAATCATTCTGTTTTGTCTATTATTAATTGATTAAAATTTATTTCTCAACTCTAAATCTTCCTTCTATCCAAAATTCCAAATCATTGATTATCAAAAACTTAGACAATAAAATGTATCTTTTCGAGTTTCAAAAAGCATTACCAAACATTATTTTCCATGTAGTCTTGCAATATTAAAGTAGCGCTCATTTTATCTACTAATTCTTTTTGTCTGCGCTTCTTTTTCTTTGCACCACTCATTAAAATAGCCTGTTTTGCGGCTTGCGAAGTAAACCTTTCATCCCAGAGTACAACTTCAATTTCGGGAAAACTTTTTTTTATTTTTCTTGAAAATCCCACAACAAGGTGGTGAAATTGAGCTGGTTTATCATCATGATGTAGTGGTTCACCTAAGACAATTCGTTCCACACTCTCTTCTGAGATGTACTTTGTCAGCCATTCCCACAATTCTCCCGTATGAACAGTTGTCAAACCTGATGCAATAATTTGTAAAGGGTCTGTAACAGCTATTCCTGTACGTTTTGTACCATAATCGATGCTTAATATTCTTCCCAAGCCGCAAAGATAGCTGAGTGCGGGAAAAACAAAACTTTTTTTTAAAGAAAAATAGTATAAAATGTTAACTTTCGAAGAAAAGAAGAACAAAATCTTATTTTTCATCAACAAATATTAAAAAAAATCAAAATATTTGGCTTCTCTCAACTAATTTTGCCCTCAACACATATCTATTTAGATGTTCGTTTCGTTAAATAGAATAGTTCTTCGTCAAATCGTGTGACAGGAAAAAAAGAAGAAGCTAAAATCAAATAATTACTTAGGTTTTTATTTTTTTCATGTCACTTTCACACGATTTGACGGAGAACCAATAAAATAATGACGCACTTATTTTTATCTAAAAGCACAGGCTCTCTTATGAATAAAATAATTTTTTCTTTTCTCTTTTTTTCTTTTGCGGTACTAAATCTATCTGCACAATGTACTTCTGGTGATTGCCAAGACGGAACAGGAACTTTCCTCTACCCTTCTGGAGCAAAATACATCGGAGAGTTTGAAAATGGAGAAATTCATGGTATCGGCGTCTGTTATTATACAGACGGCAGTAAATATCAAGGTGAATGGTTACATCGCTACCCAGAAGGTCGAGGTACAAAAATCTACGCGGATGGGACTAAACGAACAGGAAAATGGTCAAAAGGACAACCTGTAGATGATAATGGTCAATTAATAACTGCCGCTGTAGAGGAGGAACTAGAAGAAACTCTCGAAACTGACATTCAATCTGGATGTATATCTGGAGATTGTGAAACAGGTCAAGGAACATTCGGTTATCCAAACGGTAGTAGATATGAAGGTCAATTTACAGCAGGACTTCCTGACGGCTGGGGTTCTTTCTTTGAAAATGACGGAGAAAAATACGTAGGTGCATTTCGCAACGGTATGCGTCATGGTAATGGTACTGTTTATTATACTGATGATAATAAATTGACAGGCGAATGGCGCGAAGGAGAGTTTTACGGTTCTTCTTTCATTGAGAAAGGTCAAGTTGGTTGTGTACAAGGTGATTGTCGTAATGGACGAGGTACCTATATATATAAGAATGGCGAAGCGAAATATACAGGTCAATTCAAAAATAATCTTCCTCATGGTCAGGGCGCGGTTCTTTATGCAAACGGAGAACGTTATAGCGGTGCTTTTGAATTAGGTAGTTTTAACGGAATTGGTACATTGCACATGCGCGATGGGAGAAAAGTTGCAGGATTTTGGAAAGATGGAACTTACATATCTAAGACCAATCCTAATAAGCCAAAACCACAAGACGCATTTGTACAAGCACCAACTAATCCTATCAAACCCAAAGTTGAGCCGAAAAAAGAAAAACCCGTTGATTTAGCTAAAATCAGAGATGCTTCTAAAACGAAAGTTTGGGCAGTTATCGTTGGTGTTGCTTCTTACAATCACATGCCTGCCTTGCGCTACACCGATGATGATGCATATCGGATGCATTCTTTTTTAAAAAGTCCTGAAGGTGGTGCATTGTCTGATAATCAAATTCGTATTTTGATTGATGAAGATGCGACTAAAGTGAAAATTGCTGGCGCAATGGAGGACATATTCTCTCAAGCAGGTCCAAATGATTTAATAATGCTATATTATAGCGGTCATGGGCTAAAAGGTGCATTTATTCCGATTGATTTTGACGGTTTTAATAATCGTTTAGACCATGAAGAAGTGAATGCTATTTTTAAACGTTCTCCTGCAAAATACAAACTATGTATTGCAGATGCCTGTCACTCAGGAAGTCTCTTAGCTATGAAAAGCGCAAATATGGGTAGCGTCTTAGATAATTATTACAAGACACTTTCAAAAGCAGAAGCTGGCACAGCACTTATTTTATCTTCTAAATCAGAGGAAACTTCTTTGGAAAGTAGTGGATTGCGCCAAGGGGTGTTTAGTCACTTCCTTATTCGTGGATTGAAAGGAGAGGCAGATGAGGACGGCAATAAAATTGTTACTGTTGATGAATTATATAACTTCATTGCAGTAAAAACGCGTGAGTACACTGGCAACAGACAGACTCCAGTGATTAAAGGAGATTACGACAGGAATATGACGGTTGGAGTGATTCGTTAAGTTGATTAATTATTGGTTATTAGTTATTTTCGTAATAACTAATAACCAATAATTAATGACCTATTCTACTGTTTAACAAATATCTGCGATTGAAATAACCCATTCTGTTTTACTCTCATAACATACATTCCTTTTGCTAAAAAG
The DNA here is from genome assembly GCA_964595615.1 of uncultured Saprospiraceae bacterium. GTDB lineage: Bacteria > Bacteroidota > Bacteroidia > Chitinophagales > Saprospiraceae > JAHDCG01. The sequence continues at coordinate 3,702 of CAZQTE010000006.1, read as the reverse complement.
CTAGTATTCACCCTGCCTTCGTTCGAAAAAGAACCAGTCTCTACAACTCTTCCAAGCTTATCATAAATACTATAATTTGCATCACCAGCTACTTTATTTTTAATATTGATAAAGTCGCTAGCAGGATTCGGAAAAATTGTAAAACCCACTTCTTCCTCTACATTTTCAACAGATGTAATTCCATCCGAAGTCGTAAAATCATCAATACAAAAGTAAGCTGGCGTATTCATTCCAAATATGCCATTATCAGTCGATGATAAAAAGAATTGCAGACTATCTACATTTCCTAAAGATGTCAAATCAACATAAGTCCACTCATCTAAAATGTAATCTTCTGAATTATCTTCAAAACGATAATCAGCTAAATATACATCAACACTATCTGTTGATAATTCATCATTTTCATACTTTTTAATCGTCAATAAAAAGTAATCTGGGTCATTACCTGCCAAGCCTCCAAATTTCTTTGCGAAAGAGTCGCCTTCCTGCATACTTAATGCAGCATAAGTGCTATTCGTGATGTAAAATCCGTTTACTTTTTCACCTGTTGCAGCATTTTCCAAAGCAATATTTATACGCCCTCCGCCAGTATAGGCTGTTGCGTAAGTTTCTGAATTTTCCCCGCCACCTGTAATTGCGCTGTATTGATTGGTGAAACCTGGTGTTGTCGTGTTTATCGTATTAGAAATCGACCAACCTGTCCAGCTACCAAAACTATCGTCGTAAGCATTAGGTAAAAAAACATTGCCACTTGAAAAACCTCCATTGCCATCGCTGCCATTTAAAAATGACTCTGCTTGAAGATTAAAATTTTCAAAGTCAGCGGTCGTTTGCGCAGTTAGAAAAAGGCTTGTAAAAATGAGGGTGATTGTGATAAAATTGTGCATCTACTATTTTATAATTTTTGATTAAAAAAGAAGTTTATCCCTGTTTGAAAATGTCGTCCTGGCATAGGACGTCTCTCGATTACAAAGTAATCCGCATCCCATAAATTATTGATATTGAGGAAAATAGCACCGTTAATACCATTTCTAGTGAAACTATTTTGTAATCTTAGATTCGTATAAAAATAACTTGGCAAAGCTTCATTAAGACCTTCTGTTGCCCCTGAAAATTGCTGTTGATATGTCAATGAGAAAGTTTTCCATTCAAGTTTTCCGTTAACAAAAAATCGGTGCACAGGTGTATAAAATAGCTGTGAACCTGCTGCGATTTGAGGGTTTTCAATAGCAATTTTATTGGTAGAATGGATAAGGTCATAACCTGATTTCAGGCTCATTTTCCAATCATTCATCTGATAAGAAACAGAAAAACGCGCCTCCAATCCCCTACTCCATACCTCCGCTAAATTTTGGGCAGACCAGAAATTTTCACCTTCTTTTCGACTCCACCAAATCCAATTTTCTATCGTCCGATTAAAACCTGTTAAAGAAAATCTAGATTGAATTTTCTTCGATTCCACTAAATCTGTACTTAGAGTTATTTCTTCACTCCAACCTGACTCTGGCAAGAGATTTTCATTCCCCCCAGGTTTCCAAAAGCGGTCGTTAAAAGTTGGTAAACGGTAATTTCGACTGAGCTTTCCTTTGAACTGCAAACGCGGAAATAATCGCCAATTCACACCGACATCAGGCGTGAGAGGAATAAACTTTCCATTCACCAATTCTTCTCTCAGATTAGCTTGAATTTGCCATTTTTCTCTCTCAAAACGATAAGAAGCAAAAAGTGCCGTTTTATTTTCAAAAGGTGTCGTTTGGTAGGCTGCAATCTCTGCTGTCGTATAAAAATGCGTCATTCCTAGATGAAAAATCGTGTTATTTTGGAAGGCAAACTGCGTGGTAAATTCTCCAAATAAAGTATAAAATTTACTGCGAGATTCTAATAATTGCGCCGCATCAAAATAATCTAAATCTTCCTGTACAAAACCAGTTTTAGCTTGTAGAATAGTTCTCTCTCCCACCTTTTTCCAATCCGCAAGCGCGCGTAAAGAACGGTCGTCTTGTCGAGCAACACTTGAATTTTGCACATTAGTCGGAGGAATTTCCCTATCAGAATTTTGCTGCCATAAATGCACTGATATTTGTTGTCCATTTTTCAATTTCCAATACAAATCCTGCATGATGTTTTGCTGTGAAAGACGCGCATTAGTTTGCTTGCGTTCGGGTAAATTTTCGGAAACAATATAAGAGAAATCGTTTTGTGCTTGCTGTCCAAAAACCTTAGTCCTGCTTTGAAATTTTTCACTTCCGAATCCATACTTAAATTGTTGCTGTCGATAGCCAAAACTACCAACTGCAACTGATGAATTTAAGGTGAATTTGTGAGAAAAATCGGATTTACTGTCGAGTGAAATCAGTCCTCCTATCGCGCCGCTGCCCCAGGCTACGGACTTCCCTCCTTTTTGCAAGGAGATTTCTTCTACGGAATTTGTGGGTAATAAAGACAAGTCTAAAAGTCCCAACATTGGACTCTGGAGAGGTAAGCCATTCCATAAAACTAAAGTATGTCCTGCACTCCCTCCGCGCAAGGAAGAAGTGGACAAACTGCCTAATCCATAGCTTTTGATAAAAACTCCACTTTCCCCAGACAATAATTCAGCAATATTATTTGAACCAACTGATTGTAAGTTAGTTACGCTCCATTTTTCGACATTTGAGCCAATGGATTGTTCTCGAATTTGAGCAGATTTCACCTCAATTTCTTCCAATATAATTGTCGTATCAATTTGCGCATTGACACAAAAAGAAAGGACTAAAAAGAAAATAAAAGTTGAATATTTTTGAAAAATCATCTGCCATTTTAAGAAGAAAAAGGCAAGAACAGAAAGACAAGCTAACCATTTGCACATGACAATTAACAGTGCGCGACCGTCAACTGTCAATCCCGATAGAAATGCGGGACAGGCTCCCAAGGGTCAACTAAAAAATCTATTCGCCATACTTTTCCTCCGAAAGTTACTTATTCGCGATTTGCTAAAGGCAGGTCTTCCGACTCGTTTCATTTTCTACACCTTCCCATCCTTCTCTTTTAGAATATAGACAGTGGCATTTTGTAGAAAAATTGTTCTTTTCTGAACAGAAACTCACGGCAGCGGGGACTGTTTAGGATTTGCACCTAATTCCCTTTTAAGATTTTGACCTTGGCAGCTTCCATGCGGACAAGAAAACAGCCAGTACAGGGGGTCAAATCACCAAAAGCAAGGCAAAGGTAGAGATAAAATATTTAGAGGAGGGAACTTTTGAGGAAAAGTGTCGGTTATTTTCCCCGTGCACAGGTAAAATAAAAAGTTGTTAGTTGGAAGTTGTTAGTTGGAAGGCTATCTATCTCATCAAATTCTACTTAAATTATCGACTATTTTAAATTTATTTCCAACTACGCAAAAAGACTGCGCAGAATGTATTCACCTTTGTATCATCATTAGCGAAAGAGTTAATAAAAATGAAAAAAAGCTCCTGTGAATAAGAAGAGATTTAGAGATATTAGACCAAAGAAAAGTCTAAGGTCTAATATCCAACATCTAATATCTCACATTCATACAGGAGAATAAAGGGGCTTGATAACAAATAAACTACCCAATCTGACAGGATAATTTTCCGTTTGGGAATCTTAAAAAATAGTTCCGTAGTACAGACTATGCAACTCTTTTTAAAGTTCCCCAAACAAAAAAATTCTCTCTGTCATTCAGAGTATTTTATTCATTAT
>CAZQTE010000005.1:16221-39578 GCA_964595615.1 uncultured Saprospiraceae bacterium | reverse complement strand
GAATTTCAATAATATAACACAAGACTCTGGTTTACCTGACGACTGGTCAAGTCCTAACGGTGTGCCAGTTTTAGCTCCTGGAGATGATCCTCACGGCTTAACAAGTACTATTATTGGTGGTGAATTGAATGATAATTTCTTTGGAGGCGGACCTATTGATACAATTGAGTTCACAATTGCTCGTTACGGATTAATGGAAAGTACTTCTGAATTGACTTTTGATTATCGTTTCGTTACTGCTGATTTTAATGGTAATGTTTCTTCTTATCCTTTAGATGCTGATGATTTAATTACTGTTGATGTTTCTACAGATTGTGGTGAAAATTGGGAAGAATTATTAGTTGTTGGAGCAGAAGATCCTCCTAATACTATTCTATTTAAAGAAGCTTCTGCAAGTTTAGGAGACTATGAAGGGGAAGCGATTTCTATTCGTTTTAGAATAACAAATGGACTCAGTGGTGATTTCTTTGCAGACATTGATAATATCAATATTGCAGGTTGTCCAGATAATCTATTCATCCAAATAGACCAATCTGACCCAGTATCATTTGGTACAGGAAACGGTGTTATGTTTGCACAACCTACATTCGGTGTAGCTCCATTCAGCTTTGAATGGTCAAATGGTCAAACAACTGCAGTTGCTGACGGATTAGGTTTTACTGATTACAGTGTAACTGTTACAGACGCAAATGGATGTCAAAGTATTCGTAACTTTGAGACAAGTTTGACAGATACAGAAGACCCAATCGTAGGTTTTGAAAGTTTAAGCTTAGCTCCAAATCCAACGACAGGTATGAGTCAGTTACAAGTTTCTTTAGAAGAAGCTGCAGACATCGAAGTGCAAGTATTTGACCTAGCGGGTAGATTAATTCAAACTTTAAATCAGGACAATCAATTGTCTACAACTTTTAATTTGGATTTAAGTGACCAAGCAAATGGCATGTACTTAGTACGCTTGCAAGCAGGTGGTGCGACACAAGTAATGAAGTTAGCTATTGCGAAATAATTCGTAATTGTTGAGTATAGAGAAGGCGTTGTGCAAAATTGCACAACGCCTTTTTTATTTTGTTCTTTTATTTTTCTAGCAAACATAAAAAAGTAGCCCATCAACAATATGTCAATGGGCTACTTTTTTTAACGAAGATATTAGGATTTATTCCTAACAGTCTAACTCGTCACCAAAGTACCAATTGGCTCTCCTTTCACAATCTTCTTCAAATTATCTGCCTCACCAATATCAAAAACAACAATTGGTAAATTATTTTCTTGGCACAAAGTAAATGCGGTCATATCCATAACTCCCAACCCTTGACTAATCACTTTAGCAAAAGAAATCGTATCAAATTTGGTAGCAGTTTTATCCTTCTCTGGGTCAGCAGTATAAACTCCGTCTACACGCGTTCCTTTCAAAATTGCATCTGCACCAATCTCATTTGCACGCAATGCCGCCGCAGAGTCAGTTGTAAAATACGGACTCCCCGTACCCGCAGAGAAGATAACCACACGCCCTTTTTCTAAGTGACGAATCGCTTTTCTACGAATGAATGGTTCTGCAATTTTTTCCATTTTAATAGCAGTCACCAAACGTGTATAAACACCTGCTTGCTCTAAAGCACTCTGCAGAGCCATACCATTGATTACTGTTGCTAACATCCCCATATAATCGCCCTGCACACGCTCGATACCCGTCTTATGTGCACTCAATCCACGAAAGATATTACCACCGCCAATCACAACAGCAATCTCCACTCCCATTTCTTGCAATTCCTTAATCTGCTGGGCATAGTGCACCAACATTTCAGACTCAATACCAAATTGTTGGCTCCCCATAAGGCTTTCGCCACTGAGTTTTAATAAAACTCTTTTATATTTTAGTTCACTCATCTTGTTTAGTTGGAAGTTGTTGGTTGGAAGTTGTTAGGACGAAAGCCTTATTGTTACAGAATATCTTCATCTCATTTCACTCCAACTGTTAACCATAAAAAAGAGTTGATAGTTGGTAGCTGGTTAGGAAGTAATCATCTGGTTTGACTAACAACTAACAACTGCCAACTAACAACTAAATAGAAAAGGCGAATTAAATGAATAATTCGCCTTTTCTTGAAAAAAGTTCTTAACCTAATTCCACGTGTTTGAAATCAGAAACCGTTAAGCCTTTGCTTACACTGTTCAAGTAATCTTGAACTGACTGCTTATTGCTTTTTACGAATGCTTGATTCAAAAGAGTTTTCTCTTTGTAGAACTTGTTCAAGCGACCCATTGCAATTCTTTCCAACATTGCTTCTGGCTTACCTTCTTGACGTGCTTGGTCTTTTCCAATTTCGATTTCGCGCTCCACTACTGTTGAGTCGATACCGTCTTTGTCCAATGCCACTGGGCGCATAGCTGCAACTTGCATTGCAACATCTTTACCTGCATCAATCAAACTTGGACCTTCTTGGTTCAAAGCAATCAATACACCTGCGCGGTGACCTGCGTGGATGTAAGGAATAACTTGACCTTCACCAGCAGCAGTTTCAATCTTAGCGTATTTAGTGATTTCTAATTTTTCACCAACTACAGCAACTTGCTCAGTTACTTTCTCACCAACAGTGATACCTTCATCACCGTATGGCAATGCCATAAAGTCTTCGATTGTATCTGGTAAGTTTTTCAATGCGATTTCAGCAAAGCTTCTTGTTAAAGCAACAAAGCTTTCGTTTTTAGCAACGAAATCAGTTTCACAACTCAAACGCATTACGATACCGTTGTTACGGTTGTGAGAAGTCAATGCTAATACAACACCTTCTTTCGCATCACGGTCAACACGTTTAGCAGCCATTTTTTGACCACGTTTACGTAAGTAATCGATTGCTGCTTGGTAGTCGCCATCTGCTTCTACCAAAGCTTTTTTACAATCCATCATACCTGCGCCAGTCTCGTCGCGCAATTTTTTCACGTCAGCAGCAGAGATTTTGCCCATTTTTGACGAATATTTAATTGTCTTTGAAATGTATAATGTCAAATGTTGAATGTATAATTTGCAACAACATAAGACTACTTTTCAAAAACTAAGTTTAAGGAATATTTTCTTTTCAAGTTGGTAGTTGGAAATTGATAATTGGAAAGCAAAGAATTATAAGTTCTTGACAGTCAACTGACAACCGACAACGGTCAACTAATCTTAAAACAGGACAAGCTGTATCTCAACAAACTTATCCTGTTTTATTCATACGTAAAAACGTATATGCAGTTGCATAGAAAGCGTTTTCAAACTTATTTTAAGTTAGATACTCTCTATAATAAACAACTACTCAGCAGCTTCTTCTGCTTTAGGAGCAGGAGCCGCTTTTTTGTCAGCTGGTTTAGCTTGCTTACGCTCTGCCAATCCTTCTTTAATCGCATCTACCATGTAACCCACGATAGCCGAAATAGAACGAGAAGCATCATCGTTACCAGGAATAGCGTAATCAACCGTATTCGGGTCAGAGTTAGTATCAACGATACCAAAAGTACGTAAACCTAATTTTTTAGACTCAGCTAAAGCGATGTGCTCGTGGCTAATATCTACGATAAATACTGCTGAAGGCAAACGATTCAAATCAGCGATACCACCCAAAACGCGGCTCAACTTCGCGTGCTCGCGAGTCAAAGTCAAACGTTCTTTTTTAGTAACACTATCAAAGCTACCGTCTTTCAACATACGCTCGATGTTCTGCATTTTCTTAACAGAACGACGGATAGTAGCAAAGTTAGTCATCATACCTCCCAACCAACGGTCAGTTACGTAAGGCATGTTAACAGATTTAGCTGCTTCTGTCACGATTTCGCGTGCTTGTTTCTTAGTCGCAACGAACATAACTTTACGTCCTGATTTTGCGATACTTTTCATTGCTGATGCAGCACTGTCAAGACCTCTTAAGGTGCTGTTCAAATCAATGATGTGGATGCCTTTCTTCTCCATGAAGATATGTGGAGCCATTTTCGGGTTCCATTTTTTCTTCAAGTGACCGAAGTGTACGCCCGCATCCAATAAGTCTTTATAGCTTGGTTTAGCCATTTTCTTATTTATTTAGTAATCTTATTTTTATAACCGAAAATAATCGGCAAGAGCAAACTCTTTGAAAAATAGGATTGATTTTTAATTGAAGGTAATACCAAAATAAATTTTGATATAATCCGTGAAATTCTAACGCTTTGAGAACTGGAAGCTCTTACGTGCTTTCGGTTTACCGTATTTCTTACGTTCCACGACGCGAGCGTCACGAGTAAGGAATTTTTGCGATTTCAACGGACTGCGGAAATCTTCGTTCAATTTCACTAAGGCACGAGAAAGACCCAAACGCACAGCGTGTGCTTGACCTTTAAATCCACCACCGTTTACATTTACGTTTACATCGTATAATGTAGCTGCTTCGACTGTTGTCAAAGGATCAGTGATATTGTGCTGAATATGAACTTGCGGGAAGTACTCTTTATAGTCTTTTCCATTCACGGTAATTTTACCCGTTCCTTGGGTCAAATAAACGCGTGCTATGGATGCTTTTCTTCTCCCGAGAGCATTAATCATTTCCATAATTGGTAGATTATTTTTTATAGTTACCGTCTATGATAATTTATCTTAAGACGGGAATTTTTGTTCTTAGAAGTTAAACTCCTGTGGTTTTTGTGCAGCATGCGGGTGCTCACCGTCTGTATAAACAAACAATTTTTTGAACATCGCACGACCTAAACGATTCTTTGGTAACATACCACGAACTGCATGCTCGATAATACGCTCACCACGGTTGCTGTTTAGCAAATCGTTAGGAGTAGATTTTTTCTGACCACCTGGGTAACCTGAGTAACGCAAGTATTCTTTTTGCTCTGCTTTCAATCCTGTAAAACGAATTTTATCTGCATTGATAACAATTACACAATCGCCCGTATCTACGTGAGGTGTGTAAGCAGGGTTGTGCTTGCCACGCAAAACGTGTGCAATACGGCTAGCCAAACGACCAACAACCTCTCCGTCAGCATCAACGACGTACCACTTGTGTTGTACCTCTTCTTTCTTTGCCGACTGCGTTTTGAAACTTAAAGTATCCACGCTTTCTGATTTTAATTTTTATTGAAATGAACAATGTTTAATAGAATTAATTTTGAATGAAGAATTTTGAATTTTGAATGATTTCAAGTTTATTGATTACCAAAACTTTCCAATCTCTCATTTCTTTTTAACTCTACAATATTTTATTGTATAAAAACACTGCTCTTTTTTGCGGCTGCAAAAGTATGTCTTTTTATTTTAGAATAAAAGCTATTCGTTAATTATTTTTCATCTTAAAAATCATAAGTCACTGATAATCAGCAAAATTTTCGCACAGAATTTTATTTTGTTGTACTTTTTGAGGGGTAAAATGAGAAATGGCGCGTAAGAAATTTAATTCTTACGCGCCATTTTTAGTTAGTTTCATTATTAACACCTACCGCAACAAACTAACCGACCCACTAAACAACTCCTCCTTACCGTCAAAAAATTGAACCTTTGCCACCCATACATACACGTCATTTTTCATTTCTTGTCCTCTAAAGTCCCCTTGCCAACCTATACTTTCATCGTTGGGCGCAAAGTCTGTTTGTGAGAAAAGAAGATTTCCCCAGCGGTCAAAGATTTGTAACTGTTCAATTTGACTTACTTTTGATTCATCTCCGAAGAGGGTGAAAGCATCATTTTGTCCATCATTATTAGGAGAAAATGCTGTTGGCGCGAAAATAGGAATGTCTGTTTTTACAAATACCCTTAATTCATCAATCACCTCACAGCCCATTTCATCTATCAAAGATAATTTATAATATGTCGTTTCTAATGGTATGGCGACGGGATTTAGACAATCAAGACAAGACAAAGTAGCGGTGTCTGAAATCCAATTTAATTCGGCAATATCAAAAAGATTATTGACAGCATTGATTTCAACTATATCGCCCGAGGTAATTTCTCTATCTTCTCCCAAGTCCAAAATCAATTCTTCAGGCTGTGTCAAGTTTATTCTTTCTGTTTTTATACAACCTGCAATGTCTTGCAATTCTACTTCATAAATATCGCTTTTCAATCCAGAAATAATGGAAGGTAATTCCACTCCTTCTCGATAAAGACTGCCATTTAAAAAGATATTAACGGCTCCATTATAAGCAGTTCCTTCTTCAATAATAATCTTTCCATCCTCCTCTCCAAAACAACTTGGTTCAGTAAAAGACATATCTGCAATACGCTGACAATAACAATTTGGAGCAGGAATGAATTCAATACTTTCGCAAACACCATTAACGGCTATAATTTCTAAGTCGGCAACATCTCGCACACTTTCTGCCCGATAACTATTGTCTGGCAATACAACTAAAATGCCTTCACTCAAAGTTATTTCATCGCTATCACACGAAAAATTAACCGTGTAAGATTGATTCAAGGTATCACACTCAATAGTACCAATTTCTATAACTGGTAATGTAGAAATAGTAAACTCCACTGCCGTCCGATTCGGACTAACACATTCAGTTAATGGGTCATAAGTTTCTACATAATAAGTCCCACTAGTCGGAGGATAAAAGGTCAAAATATTTTCGGCAAGTAACTCTCCTCCATTTGCTTGAGTATACCAATTTGCAGAATAATCATTCTCTGTTATTGCTATTAATGTTTGGTTTTCTTCATCCTCACAAACTTCGACAGCATTTGCTTGTGGCGCACTAATAATAGGGCACTCACAGTTTGGTGCTACAACTATCTCAGTGGTATTACAATTTTGTAGGCTGTTGTTATTTGCCGTTATTTCAACATCTGTATTCGCAGGAATTTCACTTATTTTCCATTCATTTCCGCCGATATTATTAAGGCTTCCCAAACTAGCAGATACTGCGTTACTAGTCGTACTAAACGTTACACTGTAAGTATTTAAGTCTGGTGCACATTCGGTCATGATGTTATCTATAGTCGGTGCACTCACAACAGAAAAAGTCTGTGTACTGGAAGTAGGACATTGCGTACTTGCATTAAGTGTATAAGTAACATTATAGCTCGCTGAAACTGTGGTATTTGTTATTGCTCCTGTATTTTCATCTATAATTGCACCGTCAGTAGGAATATTTGCAAATGAAAATAAGCCTCCATTCGTTGCTATATTTGCAGGATTAGCGGTCTCTCCTTCACAAACATTTGAATATTCAAAAGTAGCATCAGCTAATTCTAAAACGCTAACATTAACGCTGGACTGCGGACTTAAACAACCATTATTATTAAGGCTCAGAAAATATGTTCCAGACATACTTTGCATAGCAGCATTCGCAACAATCGGGTCTTCTAATCCAGATGAGAAACTCAATTCTCCTGTCCATTCATAATCAACACCGCTAACAGTTTCGCTTAGCAATTGCAAGCTTTCGCCTTCACAAATTGTTATATCTGCGGGCATGATAAGTGGCTGCGCTGGTGTTTGAAAAATTTGCACTTCAGTTGTCACGGGGATACTAGGACAGCCATCTAATGTAGCCACAAAAGTATAAATCCCAGCCTCTGTAGCATTTGTTGGGTTTTGCTCTGTCGTATTATAATTATTGGGTCCAGTCCAAGCATATTCAATGGTTGTCGCTGTAGAAATATCAACATTTCCTGACAGTTGTATGGCATCACCTGTACAGTAAAAACCACCATTTGTCGCCACTGCATCTGTAGCTTGAGTACATAAGGTCAGAGTCACAGGACGACTATATAAAGTCAAATCTGGTGCACCTGCATTTGTAATCAAACAAGTATAGACTCCTTCGTCACTAATTTGCAAATTGGTCAACAGTAATTCATTATCGCCTATATTTTGCTGTAGAAAAACACCGTCTTTGTACCAGTCGTAAACATTATCGCTCACATTTTCATCAATCTCTAAATCAATGCTATAGTTGGTATTAGGCACTAAAATTTCGGTGCGCTCCTCCCCTATGCTGTCTTGTGGCGCGTATCTCCAAAAACCTGAATTGGCGGCAGACATATTAGGTAATATATCCTCAAAAGTAAGTTTGTTATCATTTGCGACAAAACCATTGCTGACGAAATCTCCCCAGTTATTTAATGCGCTCAAATCAGGCATTTCATCAAATTGATTTTCTTGTATGCGCAGTGTTACCAAAGGCTTTGAACTATAATCTGGAATAGCTCCTATTAGCTCATTTCCGATAACACTCAATTTTTCTAAGTTAGCCGAAGCAGAAAAATCAGGAAGATTACCTACCATATTTGCTCTCGAAACATCCAATAATCTCAATTCAGGAAGATTCATAAAATTCGGAATTTGACCTTCTAATGGATTAAAACCAATTTGTAGATTACGCATAAAAGGCATTCCCGAAAAATTGGGAATTGTTCCAGTGATTTCGTTACCAGCCATTTCTAAAGTACGCAAAAAAGGAAGATTTTGATAATCAGGAATCGTACCTGATAATTGATTATTTCCAATAATTAGTTCTTCTAAAAGAGGCGTTCCTGTAAAATCAAATAAATCGCCTGTCAGTTCATTTTGATTTAGATTCAATATACGTAAAACTGGCAATTGAAAATCAGGAATTTCGCCTTCTATGGCATTGCGTCCTAGATAAATATTTTGTAATTCTTGGTTGTTAGAAAAAGTCGGCAGATTTCCTGACAACTGACAAAAGAAGCAAGAAACGGTTCTTAAATGAGCTGCGTTTGGAAATTCAGGAACAGCTCCAGTTATTAGATTGGCGTCCATTGTTACAATCTCTAATTCTGGATTTGCCGCAAAATCAGGGAAAACGCCATTAATTTCATTAGAGTTCAAATTCAATTGTTCCAACTTTGGCAAACCCGAAAAATCAGGTAATGTACCTCCAATATCATTTCCTTGCAAAACTAAATCCACTAATTCAGGCAATACCAAATCAGGCAATGTCCCAGTTAAGTTATTACCAATATAAGCAGAAAAATTTACGTAAAGGTTGAGTTGAGCAACGCAGCGTTCAGGAGTTAGAATAACTCCAAACCAAGTGTCCATAGGCGTACTTGTGTCCCAAGTATTCGTCCAATTGTCGCCATTAGTCATTGTCCGCAATTGTACTAATTGCAAACTATCAGCAACAGGGTCACAGCTACAAAATGCCTCTGCTTTCATGTCATTTTGAAGAAAGAAAAGACTAAAAAAGAGAATTGTGTAGATTCTAAAACTTAAGGGAACAGTTAAATTCATAGTATTATACTTCGTGTCGTTTGGTGTAATATCTCTAATATTCATGGTCGGATGTAAAATTTGGATTATAAAATTCAATACAAATAGACCTAACTAGTTAAAATTTCAAAATCACTTATCACAGTTTAATGTTTGGCAAAGCAGAACATTAAAAATAATAAATTTTTAAAATGTAAAAATTTAACGTAGTTAATTAATACTAGAATGTTTCAACGGTTGAACTTGTTTGATGTTCAAGAAGTGTGTGAACTAAAAATGTGGGAAAGTAACTTTATCTTTTTTGTAACCGTCTTAGAGGTAGAAGCCATATTTTCCGGCTGTTGAAAGTACAAATATCGTACTTTTTATATTAAGATGCTTGAAAAAAGTAAAAACATAGCGTTTTTTTTATAAATTATTATAAATCTACTTTTGTAGAACAATAATAACTCCCTATTTCAAGTTATTAGCGTTCACTTTTTATCACAATATAAAATATCACCTATACGGACAAACTGCTACATTTAAATCTGATTTGCAAACGAAGTAATTAAATTATTTTTCCCTATCAAAAAATAGCGGAATTTAGTTTCGCATGATTATTGTTTTATAAAACGAAAATCATTTACTTCATTAAAATCCGACCCGATGAAAAAGTACATGAGTTATGCAGCAGTAGTTTTGTTTTTTCTAAGTTTTTCTTTCGCGAGTGACGCACAATGTCTACAAGGAGATTGTAGTAATGGCTATGGGAAGTTTCGCTATCGCAGCGGTGCAATATACGAAGGTGACTTCCGCCAAGGCAAATCTAACGGAAAAGGAATCCTCACATTTACCAACGGAAATAAATATCTAGGCGATTGGGCAGACAATCATCGTCAAGGACAAGGAAAGTTACTTTTCCGTGAAGGTCATACCTATATTGGTGGTTTTATTCAAAGCAAAATGCGCGGTAAAGGTGTGATGAATTATGTCAATGGTGACAGATATGATGGTAATTGGGAAAACGACCGTCCAAACGGAAGTGGAGAATATAGCTTTAGAAATGGCGACCGTTACGAAGGGAACTTTGTTAATGGAAGTTTTGAAGGACAAGGAACAATGTTTTATGGTGATGGTTCTCGCTATGAAGGCGACTGGAAAGAAAGCAAAAAGCATGGTAATGGAACCTTGCACCTCACTACTGGCGAGGTACAATTCGGAAAATGGGCAGATGGTCAACGTACCGATGCTTTAGCTACTGAAATTGTAAATTCAGCAGTCAATTCTCGTCCGTCAGCGTCTTCTGAGGCAATGAGTAGTTCTTTGATGCGTGATTGTAATACAGGATTTTGTAGTGCAGGATTAGGAACTTATAAATATACAGACGGCTCAATTTATAGAGGTTCATTTCGAAATGGTGAGCCAGCAGGACAAGGACTTGTACTTTATTCTAATGGGGATAAGTATGAAGGGATGTGGCTTAATCACGCGCCACATGGGCAAGGCGTGATGTATTACCACAATGGTCGTGTTTTAGGCGCTGTTTTTCAAGAAGGAAAAGTATTAGCAGAAACACAACCAGCAGAAGCAGCTTATGAAAGTAAGCATGTATCAGTAGAAAAAGACCCTGCTGTTCGCATTTGGTCTGTAGTCGTCGGTGTTGGGAGGTATTCTCACATGCCTGTTTTAAACTACACGGATGATGACGCTTATCGTATTTATGCCTTTTTAAAGAGTCCACAAGGTGGTTCTTTGCCAGATGAACGTTTACGTGTTTTGGTAGATGAGAATGCGACAAGAAATAATATTTTGCGCTCTATGCGTGAGGTTTTATTGAAAGCGGATGAAAATGATGTTGTCTTGTTTTACTTCTCAGGTCATGGATTAGAAGGTTCTTTTTTACCTGTTGATTATGACGGTTACAATAATCGTATTCGTTACGATGAGATAAAAAACATCTTGAGTGAGAGTCGCGCAAAGCATAAATTAGTCTTTGCTGATGCTTGCTACTCTGGTGGTCTATTGGCTGCTAAATCACCCAATAGTGAACCAATAAAACTTTATACGGACGCTTTTAACAATACTAAAGGCGGTTTGGCTTTGATGATGTCATCTAAGCGCGAAGAGGTTTCTTTGGAAGACGGTGGATTGCGCTCTGGTGTTTTTAGCCATTACTTAGTGCGTGGTTTGAAAGGAGAAGCTGACCGTAATGTGGATAATTTGGTGACAATTACTGAGTTATTTGACTTCGTTCACTTGAAAGTACGTCGCTATACTTCTGATGCTCAAAATCCTACGATTTCGGGTAATTATGATAGGTCGATGCCGGTTGCGGTGGTGAAGTAGTTTTTTTGGGTTGTCGGTTGACGGGGAAGCCGCTTGGGACTTTTAAGAGTCCCAAGCGGCTTTTTATTTGTTGATGATTATTTTTTGAATTTGCTTTTTGGTGTCTGTTTCTAAGCCTAAAAAATATACGCCGTTAGATAATGTTGAAATATCGACTTTGTGCTTTTCGGGAAAATTTTCTAATTCTATTTCTTTGGATAGAATGAATTGACCGATTGCATTGTGTAAGGTGTATTTTGCTTTTGTCTTGGTAGAATTTGCGGTTTCTAAAATAATAAAATCCTGTGCTGGATTTGGATATACTTCTAATTGTAAATCCGCATCGAGAGAGAGAAAATCAGTTTCTTTAACAAAAATCGGCGTAAGTATTTGACTATTCTCCGATATAAAATATATGTGCGCATTACGATTATCGATTTCTTTCCATTTTACAAAAACATATCCTTCATCTGCAATAGCCTCTATTTTCAATGGTCGATTCTTAAAATATTCACCTTGATAATTGTAGGGAACTTTCATTTTATTATCGTGGAGGAATACCTTACCTCCCGAATTTGCATCATAATTTATTTCCAACTC
Source organism: uncultured Saprospiraceae bacterium (assembly GCA_964595615.1). Lineage (GTDB taxonomy): Bacteria > Bacteroidota > Bacteroidia > Chitinophagales > Saprospiraceae > JAHDCG01. The sequence goes on along the minus strand of CAZQTE010000005.1, from coordinate 27,483 downwards.
AAATGTACTTTCAAATTGTAAGCGTTCCTTGTAATGTTCAGGAATGAAAGAAAAACGCTCCTTAAAAAAGTCTTTATATTGAGTCAGAAAATCTTCCCAAGCCTCTACACTTCCTCCCGAGGGCAAACGGTCGTCCATGCTCCATTCTTCTGGAGCATTATTCCAAAACTCTATGTGTGCGGACATTTCTGGGCGAAAAATATTGGCGATGCTATCCACAATATTGTCAACTCGATTGGGCGCAAATAAAATCTGCCCAAAAGATAAATGCCTTTGAGAGAATTCATTTAAAAATTCTTCATTTTCGATTAGTTTGCGTAGCCATAAAGTACTAGGTGGACGATTGGGCCAAAACTCTGAATTGGGATACAAGGCATGTGTCAAAGAATTATGCTCAGGCAAAGATGTACTAGCTCCATAGTTCGTACTACTATCCAAATCATAAAGCATCCAACGCCATTTTGCATTTAGATTATTACGGTCGCGCCAAATCATCATGTTATTATCTGGCCAATCAAAATTGGAAATATACATTTGTATCAACCAATAATTTATCATCTGATTGACATCTACATTTTCTTTAAAATAAGTATAATTTTCTACAGTGCTTAAATCATTTTCTTCCATCCAAGCATTAAATTCATCACACTCAATTGCATCACCTTCTTTCACTTCTTGATAATACATCCAAGGATTGCGGACCATATCCATTTCACTAATACCATGATGTTGTTCAATATAATCTTCATTGAAAAATTCACGGAGACCATAGACTCCAAAGTAAGTTCCATTTATATAAACGACAACGGGGCGATATGCCATTAAATCCATATCAATTTCTCCACGAAGCATTTCATGTATTGCTCCGTCTCTCAGCATAGTTTGGGTATAATCTGAGCCACTATTTCTCAATTTAAATCGACGATAATCTTTATGGGGCAACTGCGGAAACATCTGGTAATCTGTCGTCTCATCCTCTTTCAAAAAGACATTGAAAGACTTCATACTTTGACGACGAGAACAGCCTCCGCTAATTTTAAATTCTACTTCTTTTTCAAATCCAATATTACCATTTGCTTCATAAAAGCTTACTTTTCCGTCTCGTTTCCATTCTTGATTCCAATTTCTATTTTCACTGATGCAATTACCTTGTTTGCCATTGGTACCGATAATGTAGATGCCTTTTTCATCATCCCAAAGATTCTCTGCATTAGTGTGTAAATGAATGACTGGAATTTCGTGGGTATTTTCAATTAAATAAAAATTTTCGACGGGCTGAGTTGGCGCAAAACCTTCTACTAAAACAGAGGCACGTATCAGTTGGGAGGAATTTAAAGAAATAGCGTCGGTGTATAGAATGCTATTTTCATCGGGACGACTGCCGTCTGTAGTGTAGCGTATTTCAGCATTTTGGGAGGGGGTTGTTATACTTAAATTTGTGCCTGAAGGATAAAAACCGTGAGGTAAGGAAAATTCTATACTTGCGGTATTTATAGGTAGGTTTTCGTCATTAGATGTGCCCGGAGTGTATCGTCCAAATTGTTGCCAGTTATCTCCACCATCTGTACTTCTACCATAAGAAGTATTTGCTGATAAATTAGGAAAGGTAATTTGATCTACTAATATAAAATTATCACCTTCCTTGCGAAAAAGAGCTAAATTTTCGCCAGCAGAGGACAATTTGAATGAGACATGATTAAGATAATTTTCCTCATCGCCATCAGCCCACAATAATTTAAATCCATTGCTTTCAATATAGAAATCAGATTCAAATTTAAATTTATCGGGTTCATTTATATCATCTGTCAAATACCAACCTACTAGATTTATTGTGTTTGGACTAGCATTATAAAGTTCAAACCAATCGTCTTGTTCGCCATCTTCGTCAATGATGTCTTGATTATTTGACATGAGTTCGTTGATATAAATTTCTTGCGCAAGCAATGTCTGCGAGAGAAATAAAGCGAGGAACATTATTAAGACGATTTTTTTCATTTTACAAAGATAAGGTTCTCTTTGATTAAAATTCTTATGCTCACTCAGGGTAGGCTTACAAGATTGAAAACTGTCGTGCCTTTGGCACTTGAGGATATATAAAAAGCCCGTCGAAAATGAATTCTTGACGGGCTTTCTTTCTATTCTCAGCTAATCAACTACCAAATTTTCACCCGCAAACTATCTGGACGATACATCGCATCTCCTTCCTTCACATCGAATGCCGCGTAAAATTCAGGCATATTAGAAACAGGTCCTAATGCGCGGAACATACCCGGTGAGTGTGGGTCTGTTTTGATACGTGTTTTCAATTCTTCATCACGATACTTGATACGCCAGATAGTCGCCCAATTGATAAAGTAACGTTGTTCTGGCGTAAAATTTTCGATTAACCCAGGGCTACCATTTTTAGCTAAATGGATTTGTAGTGCTTCGTAAGCAACATTGATACCACCGAGGTCACCGATATTTTCACCGAGTGTAAATTCACCATTTACATTGATGCCTGGCAAGGCTTCGAAGGCGTTGTATTGGTCGATAAGCTTTTGATTGCGTTCAGAGAATGCCGTCATATCTGCTTCTGTCCACCAATTATTTAAGTTGCCGTCCTTGTCAAATTGTGCACCTTGGTCATCAAATCCATGCGAAACCTCGTGTCCAATAACAGCACCAATACCACCATAATTTACGGCATCATCTGCTTTGTAATCATAGAAAGGTGGCTGCAAAATAGCAGCAGGGAAAACGATTTCATTGAAATAAGGATTGTAGTAAGCGTTCACAATTTGTGGCGCCATAAACCATTCAGTTTTGTCCACTTCTTTTCCAATTTTATCGATGCGACGCTCGTAGTTCCACTTAGCAACATTAACCGAATTTTTCGCATAACTCTCGTCACTAATCTCTAATGCGGAATAATCTTTCCACTTATCTGGATAAGCGATTTTCACAGTAAATGTGCTTAATTTTTCTTTGGCTTTTACCTTTGTCTCAGGAGACATCCAATCCAATTTATCAATGCGTTTGCTAAATGCAGCCAAGACATTATCCACTAACTCTTCCGCTTTTACCTTTGCTTCTGGCGGGAAATATTCATCTACATAAACCTTTCCTACTGCCTCCCCAATACTACGATTTACATTTCTTAGAATGCGTTCATCACGTGGCATTTGTTCCTTTGTACCACGTAATTCTTTTGCGAAAAAGTCAAAATTAGCTTGGTCAATTTCCTCTGACAAATTAGTTGCAAAACGGTCGAAATAAGTCCAAACGTAGTAATCTTTAACCGCGTCTAAATCTTCCGACTGCAATAATTTGGCTGCTGCCACGATGTATTTCGGCTGACCAACGATTAAACTATCAATTGTCCCAGCACCGAGAGTTTGAAAATAATCTTTCCAGTTCACATTCGCTGCTAATTTTTCCAAATCAGCAATTGACATTTTATTATAAGTCAAATTGGGGTTTCTTCTTTCTTCTTTAGTTAGCATTGGTTCTGCTAAACTCGATTCAAATGCTAAGATTGCTTCTCCTTTTTTCTTAGCCGTTGCCTCTTCTACACCTAAAAAGCCCATCATGCGTGCGATGTGAGCAGCGTATTTTGCACGCGTTTCTTTACTTTCCTCATCCTCATTTACATAGTATTCTCTACCTGGCAAGCCAAGTGAACCCGGGTTCAAATTAGCTGCGTAAATACTACTCTTTTTGGCATCAGGGAATACTCCAAAATTCCAAATCCCTCCAAATCCTAACTTCTCCATTTCAGCACTAGTGTGCACTAAGTCCGCAGCAGTTTTAGCATCTGCAATTTTTGCTAAGTAAGGCAAAATTGGATTAACACCGTCCGCATTTAGTTTTTCGGTGTTCATTGCAGTTTTGTAGAAAGTAACCGCTTTAAATTGGTCAGAACCTTCTTTGTAAGTATCATTCTCTACAGCCTTCTTTAGTACATCTAATGTATTGTTTAAGGTATTTTGTCCGAGTTCATCGAAACTACCCCAACGTCCTTTGTCTCCTGGTATTTCCGCATCTGCGACCCATTTACCATTGACATAGTTGAAGAAATCATCTGCAGGAGAGACTAAAGTATCCATGTATTCAAGATGGATGCCGCGTGGTTTTTCCGCGGTAGTCCCTGCGGTATCCATATTGCAGGAGGCTAAAAATACGACTCCTAAAAAAAGGAGTAAACTTTGTGTCTTATTAATTTTCATGACAGAAATGTTGTTGTGAACAGTGATTTGACGATTGTTCAGATTAAGATTTTTTTTGGCTGCACGAAGATAAGTCTTTTAGGATTATTAAAAGAATAAGTTATAACAGTTTGGATAGGCTATTTTTTCTTTAGGCAAGGCAAAAAACGTAGGTGATGCCATAGCATCGGCGAGGCTTTTTAACGTAGCATAAAGGAAAAAGTGACAAACAAATGGTATACAGTTATTCTTTAAATAATCCTTAGATAAAATATTCCCACAATCGAAATAAACGTATAATTGCCGCAATCACTACGACAACTAATACACGATGCGCCCAGACGTTTGCAGCAGGACTTTGAGAGACATAATTAGCAGTAAAATAGCCCCCAGCAGTTTGACCTAAAGCCAAGACCGCCCCAAATTTCCAATCAATCAATCCTTGATAATGAAAGATTGCCACAGCTAGAGTTGTATAAATTGCGACAACAGCCAATTTCACTGCATTAGCATCGACAAGACTATAGCGTGCTATTAATACCATAATAACTAAGAAGAAAACGCCCATTCCCATTTGAATAAATCCGCCATAAAATCCAATAGCTAAAGACAAAGGAATGCTCCACCATTTACTCAAAACATAGTCAACATCTGTTTCTCTTAACCACCTCTTGGGATTGACTAAAATAACAACAAGCATCAAAATCATCAGGTAGCTAAAAACTTGTTTGAAAGCTGCACCACTAATCTTTATGGAAACGATGACACCAATAATAGCACCGATAGTAGTAAAAAGGAGATAAAGCCAACTCCGACCAACATTCAACTTCCCATTTTTATGAAAAGCATAAGCTCCAGCTATAGATTGGGTACAAATACCAACGCGATTGGTAGCATTAGCCGCAGTCGGTGGCAAACCTAAAACTTCCATTAGTATCGTCAAGGTAATAGCAGACCCACTGCCAGCAAGCGTATTTATCATGCCCGCAAAGGCACCACCGATGACGGCTATTGTGAATTCAAGTACACCCATATTAGTTAGTTGACGATTGACAGTTATTGATTAAGGCTGTAAAACTACAAAAGGCATCCCGAACTTAATCGAAATGCCTTTTGAAAGTTTTTGTATGGTAAAGATTACTTACCGAACAAACCGCCTAATTTGTCTTTTAACATATCAGATGCTTTATCCTTCAAGTCATCTGCAAGGTCGCCTCCTTTTTCACCAGCATCTTTTGCACCACCAGTTAATGCTCCAGTGATAGAACTTAACGCACCACCAGCAGCATCTGCGCCACCGCCTAATGCTCCTGTAATAGCGCCCAATACACCACCACCTCCTCCTCCGAGAAGTGACATTAATCCATCTTGGCTAACTGCACCAGAATCGTCAGAAGCAGCTCCTTTAATTTTATTCATTATCATTGGCAATGCCAAAGAAGAAATCATACTAGCAGAACCTCCGCCAATACCTAAACCACCTAATTTGCCCATGAAAGTACTAGAAATTGATTGAAATATAGAACTCTGCTGCATATCTCCACCAGAGAACATTCCCAAAATTCCAGAAATATCACCGCCAGATACAGCGCCCATTAAGCCTTCTTTGATACTCTCTCCTGCCAAAGGAACCGTTTGTTCCGCTTGACCTAAATCAATACCAGCTTTTTCTGAAACTGCACTTGCTACTTGTCCTTTAATACCGTCTAATAATGAGTCTAACATGTTGATTCTATTTTTTTAAAAGTTAAGTGCGGCAAAATTCTGCCGCTGACATTCATTCAAGTAACGAAACTTATTTTAGCTTTGTTACATCGTCTTCCCCCTTATGACGAGAATGATAACTAAGGTAACAGAATGTCAAAATTATTTTCACCATTTGTCATTTAAATCTTTGTTAATTGTTCTAAGAGCCAAGTGCGTTCAGTTAATGGACTGACCTTTTCAATTTGAGCTTTGAGTTTTTCTCTGTCTTTTTTGCTGAATGGATTTATGCGGACGAGTTTTTTTGTGTACTTGATGATGTTTTGATAATTTTCTTTGTGATAACCAACCACTTTTTTACGACCAAGATAAGTCCGCATACTATCTAAGAGCGAGTCCAAAACTTTGATTTCATTCTGACCATAATACATTTTCAATAAAAATGTTTTAGCATTAAGAGTCAGTAATATATCGGTATGCTCCACACGAATAAACCAATCCATTGCTGCGTCATAGTTACCTCGGGCATACTCTAGGCGAGCTCTACAATAAGAAACAGTACTGTCTCTGTTTTTTTCTTTCAGATATTGATGATGATTCTCTATAAAGTCTTCCGCCCAATCATACTCTTTTATCCGCAAAGCAATTAAAGTAACATTATTAAAAGTGTAGTCTGTAATTTGATTGTCTACTATTAATACACCTGTTTCAAAACCTCTCTTATACAATTCAAAAGCTTCACTTAGTACCGAATAATCTCCTGTATTAATTTTTTGGATTCGATAATTTATAGCAATGAGATAAATCTCTCCAAGCTCACCTTTTGGAAAGAGGTTTTCATTTTCAAATAGAATTTTCTTAAAAGTTGGAAAATAATCATCATTTCCTTCTGCAATTAACTTATATCCGTAATAGTAAATTCCAATTGCAGGAATAGATATCAATTCATTTTTCTCCACATGCTCTAATATTTCTTCTAACAATCCCAAATCGTATTCTTTCTTGTAAACACGACGGTGCGATGCCATGATACAGCTTTGTCTCAATTTTAAACTCAAAAAATAAATGTCCAAAGAGTCAGAAATTTCTTGCAAATTGAAATCTACCGTTCTGCTAACTTTACTTACATACTGATAATTTTCGTAGAGCAGCTCATAACTTTTTCTATAAAAATCTTTATCTCTCAAATCTCCCTCTCTTTCGCGACGCAAGCTGTCTTGAATATTTTTATAGAAATACCTATCTAACTTCTTCCCTCCCAAAGAGCGAGACAACAAAAGACTTTGCTGTAACTTATCTTTTAAAAATTCCTGATAAATCAAGAACTCTTCCGTGCTTTTCAACAAAAAATACATTACCTGTCGCATTTTAGCATCATCATATGCTTTTTCATCAGGCATAAGATATTTAAATACCGTACTTTTATCTAATAAACTTTCCTCTTGCAAATTATCCTCCGCTACCAAATATTCAAACAATAATACAGTATCCTCACGTTGATTATGAGCAGGAGAAAGCAGCCATTTCCGCAAATCACGAATTTCTTTCTTAGTTAATGTCTTAAATATGTTTATCAGACGACTTTTTTTCATAGCTAAAAAATAATTTCACTCAACAAATCATAAATAATTACCTCAAAATATCATCCAATATTGCAATAAATACTATCATAATGCAAGATAAAATCATAAAAAACATAAAAATCTTACTCAACAAATACAAGAATCTGTCTTTGTTTGAAGCGAATCTTTGCCACATCTTTGTATCGTCAACAGAAAATAATACCTTTTTTAACAAATTCTGCGGCTACAAAAAAGTCAATAATATAATCCACATGAAATTATTCTTCAACATATCAATCACAAAATACCTGCTCTCAGCTTTGCTTTTGCTAAGCTTGGGAACAAGTAATTTGTCTGCGCAAGGTTGGGAGATTTATTTCGGGGGTTTAGAACAAGACTTAAATTACGATGATTTTGGGGAGTCTGTTATCAATCTAGCTGACGGAGGATATTTGGTTGTCGGTAGTAGCGAGTCTTTTGGTGGCGATAATGATTTAGATGTTTATGCTATTCGTATTGATATTGACGGAAAAGAAATCTGGTCAAATACTTATGATGAAGGCTGGCAAGAATATGCTTACAAAGTAAAAGAAACTACAAATGGAACTTTCATCTTAGCAGGTTTCATTCGTAATAATCCAGGTGATTTTTCAGATGCTTATATGCTTGAAATTGATGCTAACGGTAATCTACTCTGGAGCAATCAATTAGACGAAGTTGGTTTTGATGCCTTTTATGATGTAACAGAGGCAACTGACGGAGGATTTGTTTTTGCAGGACAACGAAATAACGATGCAGCAGATGAAGCAGCTAACTTTTTAGTCGTAAAGACAGACGCAAGCGGAACAGAAGAATGGCGACAAGAGTTGGGAGGAACAGGTGAAGATGTAGCACGAGGTATCGTTCGTACAACAAATGGCTATGCTATTTTTGGACAAAATGAAGATGTAGATACAGGGGCAAAAGAAGCTTATTTGGTACAAGTAAATACTGCTGGCGACTTCGTTTGGGACAGAAAATACAATTTTGCTGACAATAATATCGGTCACGACATATTAGAAACAAGTGACGGTTATTTAGCGATGACCGGCTTTCAAGCAAATCCAGGTAGTAGTAGTGATGCATTTATCATTAAGGCAGATGCTAGCAATGGTGATGTGGAATGGCACAGAACAGTTGGCGGTTCAATGACTGATGAAGCGTATGAATTAGTAGAGGCAGAAAATGGTGATTTGGTCATCGTAGGAATGACAGAGGTGGATGTATTTGACATCGATGTTTTGTTGAGTAGATATAACACAGAAGGTGATGAACTTTGGTTTCAATCTATTGGTAGAGCTGGTTATGTTGACTTTGCTAAAGGCATTAGTAATTCGGGGCAAGGTGGTTTTATCATGACAGGTTATAATTCTCTTGACCCATTGTTTGCACTACATGATGTGACTGTTATTCGAACAGACGGCGAGGGAAATATTTTTTCCAACTACTTAGAAGGAAAAGTTTATTTCGATGAAAATGCAAACTGTACAGAAGACAATGCAGAAGCAGGTTTGACAGAGTGGTTGGTCGTTGCAGAAGGAGAAGAAAATACTTTTTATGGCTCTACAAATGCCGAAGGTGAATACAGTATTTTAGTAGACACTGGCGTTTATGACATTCGTATTTTACCAAAAAATAATTATTGGGAGTCTTGTATTGAGGTTTATAATGAAGTACAACTAGGGACCTTTTATGACACTACACAATTAGACTTTCCTATTCATGACTTAGTAGAATGTCCCCTTTTAACTGTAGATGTTTCTGCTCCTGCAGCGCAAAATTGCACAGATATTACTTACAGCGTTTCTTATTGTAACGACGGTACTATCGCAGCAGCAGATGCTTATATTGAAGTATTTTTAGACGAGGAATTTACTTTCAACAGTGCGACTTTACCCGTTTCAAGCCAAACAGGTAACATGTTAACTTTCAACCTCCCTTCTGCGATTGAAGTAGGACAATGCGGAGAATTTGAAATCAGTGTTGCTGCGGATTGTGCGTCGACGGATTTAACAACATATTCAGTGGCGGCACATATTTATCCAGATGATATTTGTACGCCTGCATCTCCAGATTGGGATATGTCAAGTTTGAGTGTGGATGGAATTTGTGAAGCAGATGAAGTCAAATTTACAATAAGTAACGCCACCGATAATGATATGGACGGCGTACAAGAATTCGTCATTATCGAAGACCAAGTAATGTTGATGATTGGACCAATTGATTTGGACGGCGGAGAAGATACGATTATTAGTTTACCAATAACAGGTTCGACTTACCGACTCATTGCAGAACAGTCGACTGGTCACCCTGGCAATAGCTACCCTACCGTAGCCGTCGAAGGATGCGCCTTAGACGGACAAAATATTTCGACAGGAAATGTTACTATTTTCCAAGAGGACGAAAATGACGCTTTTCTATCAATAGACGTACAACAAATTGGTAACGATAATCAATTAAATGGATACCCAACTGGTTATCCTTCGACAACAAATGATGATTTATTATTGCCAGCAAATACGCCTATTCAGTACCACTTACGATTTGAAAATACGACTGACTATGTCGTTAATCGTTTGGTTATCCGTGATACTTTAGATGCGGCAGTTTTAGATTTAGTGACTTTAGCAGCGGGTGCGAGTAGTCATGCTTATACGACTGAAATCTATGAAGGAGGGATTGTAAAATTTGTTTTTGAGGAAATGAATTTGGCAGTCGGTGCAGAAGGATTTATGCAGTTTAAAATCAATCAGCAGGCGGACTTACCAGCAGGTACGCGCATCGCAAATAGCGCACAAGTATACTTAGGCTATGAGGCTGCTACGACAACAAATGAGATTGTTTACCACATCGGTGGTAATGATTTGCAAGATTTTGTGACAATTGATTTACTAGATAATACAATTGAAACTTTTGTTCCGAATGTCGAAGTTTCTGCCTTTCCAAATCCTTTTGTCGAAGGATTAACGATAGAAATGCAGGGTGTAAACTTGACACAATCAGAACTAAAAATATACGACGAAAGTGGACGTTTGGTACTCCAAAAAGATTTCAACGGAAATCAAGTCCAAATTTCAAGTAGTAATTTATCTGCTGGTATTTTGATGTTCCATATCGAAAATAAAGGACAGACGATTACGACGGGAAAATTAATTTTGAATGTTGAATGATAAATTATTAGTACGGTAGGAATACGTGCTCGGTTGTGCGTATTACCTTGTTTAATCCCATGAACATTGCCTTGAAAGAAAGGCAGATGCGTTTGGTGCGGTCAGTTGGTGAGGGAATTTTTTACCGCTGACTGCGTCAGACTTTTGAAATGACCAATTTTGAAATGACCAATTATCTCAATTCCCATGAACTGGTTTGCCTTTGGGCAAATCGGTTCTATTTTAGACTTGAGATTTTACGATATATACTTTAACGGGCGACAGGTTCAGATTTTTTACCAATTACCGAAGGATGTTTATAATTAACCGACTGTTTTCTCAAAGCCGATTTACTTTTTTAGAACCGATTACATTTTAAACCGATTTACATTTATCCCAAACCGATTTGGTTTTCCAAAAACCGATTACGCTGAAAACTGTCGCCCGTAGAGTATTTGAAAATTAACCTTCTTGTGTTTAGTGACGCATTACTTCACTACTCACAAACCGATTACTAAAGTTTTTTGATTTGAATTTGTTAAAGACATTAAGATTACAACAACATAAACCCAGTTTTACTCTATAAATAACCAAACTCAAAAAGCGGCAAGGAATTAGTCC
>CAZQTE010000005.1:0-16121 GCA_964595615.1 uncultured Saprospiraceae bacterium | reverse complement strand
AACCCAGTTTTACTCTATAAATAACCAAACTCAAAAAGCGGCAAGGAATTAGTCCCTTGCCGCTTCCCCTGAAAAACCTAAAAGATAAAGCATTTTTTGTCAGAATAGCGATATTAACTTCAAGTGTGTGAAGAAATTAAATACCGCATAGAACAATTAATGCAAGATTTCGTTTTATTCTTATATGGATTATAATTTGTAATATTTTGAACGCCGCGCTGTCGCGGCGTTTTTTTTGTACAAAATTAACCATACAGTTCAAAGATGAACTACTACCGAGCAACAAATCTGCACTCCGCGAAATTGATAATATTTGAATACTTTTTGAAAAAAATAATAAATGAAATCTTTTCTCTATACGGATTAGTTTAATTTGCGCGTTCAAACTATCATTACTCGTTTCTGGAAGATTGTTGCTCGTCAACTGTCAACCGCCAACTGTCAACTATTACATGAAAAATATCTTTTTTTTTCTTTCTTTTTGTTTTCTACTACAATCTTGCGGTCAATCTTTTCTCTATGAAAAAGACATTTCATTATCCAATAATACTTGGACTTATGATAGTCAATTAGACTTTCCTTTTGAAGTTACAGATACCAAATCCTTACAAAATCTATACTTAGACATCACACACAGCACAGAGTTTAAGACACAAAATTTGTATGTGAAATTTCATACAAAATCGCCAAGTGGCAAAGTCATTTCTGATGTAGTTTCCTTAGAATTAGCAGAAAAAAACGGCGTTTGGTTTGGCAACTGTGGTGGAGAATGGTGTGATTTACGCATTCCAATTCAAAGCGGGGCTTACTTCGAAGAACTCGGAACATACACTTTATCTATCGAACAATATACACGTACAGAAGCACTAAAAGGCGTCAAATCTATTGGCTTTAGAGTAGAAAAGACAGAAAGAACACGTAAATGATTTTACATAATATTTCGATAATTTGGTTTAAATTACGGTAAATTGATATTTGTTTTTAAATTGCGGTAGAAAGTAGCTTTTAAAGTGGCTTTCCAATGAAAAGCAAAAAATTAAACAAGTATAAATAGACTTGTTTCGCTCACAAAATCTAACGAAAATCTGCAATAAAATGGAAGCAACGAGGTTATTTGATTGTATCTATCATCAACAAAAGACGCACCCACTCAAAAAGTCTTTAGGACATAAAAAAGACGGAAAATGGATTTACTATAGCACAGAGGAAGTTATCGAAAAAGCAAATAAAATCTCACGCGGACTCTTAAAATTAGGTGTACAAGCAGGAGACAAAATTGCTCTAATATCTTACCAAAATCGTCCAGAATGGGTATTTATGGACATAGGAATGGCACAAATCGGAGCGATTAATGTTCCTGTATATCCAACGATTGCACCCAAGGATTACGATTACATATTCAATGATTCTCAGGTAAAATATGTAATAGTTGGAGACGGCGACTTATATGACAAGGTAACCAAAGCACGTCCAAATATTCCTTCTTTAATTGATATCTACTCTTTTGACAAAACAGAAGGTATAAAGCACTACGAAGAATTTTGGAGTGATGAAGGTGCAGATGCTGTAGAAGCAGCAAAAGCAAAAGTATGGCCAGATGATATGGCAACTATTATCTACACTTCGGGTACTACTGGAAATCCTAAAGGAGTGATGCTTTCTCACAAAAATATCATGTCCAATGTAGCGGCGGTGCAGGCGATTATGCCACATCAGGCTGGTGACAGATGTTTGAGTTTCTTGCCATTATGCCACATTTTTGAACGTACTTCGACTTATTCTTACTTGTATAATAGTTTTGAAGTTGTACATACAGGAACGGATAATTTGGGTGGAGAAGACGGAGATTTACGTGCAGTGAAGCCACATTTCTTTACAACAGTACCACGTTTATTGGAGAAGGTTTACGAAAAAATCTACAATAAAGGACTTGAATTAACAGGTGCTAAAAAGAAATTATTCTTCTGGGCATTGAGCCTTACTGAAGATTACGAATACGGAAAAGAGTATTCAGGTATGTCAAGTATCAAACGCTCTATTGCTGATAAATTAATATTTAGCAAATGGCGTGAGGCTCTTGGTGGTAACATCAAAGGTATATTAACTGGTGCAGCAGCTTGTCCTACAAAGATGAAACAAGTTTTCTCTGCGGCAGGTGTACCTATTCGTGAAGGTTATGGATTAACGGAGTCTTCTCCAGGTTTGGCGATTGGTCGCTATGACAAAGGTGGTGCGACAATGGCCGCCATAGGACCAGCACTCGAAGGTGTAGAATTAATGATTGATACAAGTGATGGAAATTACAAACCAGGCGAAGGAGAGATCTTAGCGGCAGGTGACAATATCATGATGGGTTATCACAATAACGAAGCAGCAACTGCAGATGTTATCGTTGAAAAAGACGGTAAACGCTGGCTAAAAACGGGTGATATCGGAAAAATGATTAAAGTACACGGCAAGGAAATGCTAAAGATTACTGACCGTAAAAAAGAATTGCTCAAGACATCAGGTGGTAAATACGTTGCTCCTGCTCCTATCGAAAGTCGTTTCAAAGAAAACTTCTTGATTGAGCAAATCATGGTAATCGGTGAAAAGCAAAAATTTGTTAGTGCATTAATTTTGCCAGCAGAAGAAGCTTTGAAAGATTGGTGTATGAATAATGGAGTAGCATGGACTGGTGTAGCTGATGCCATTAAAAATGAAAAAGTAATTGCAGAGTATCAACGCATTTGCGAAGAGTACAATCCTGAATTTTCACACATCGAGCAGATTAAAAAATTCAAATTGTTACCTGTACAGTGGGAACCAATGAAAGGCGACGGTAGTGATGCCGAATTAACGCCAACTTTAAAGCTAAAACGACGCGTCATTCGTGAGAAGCACCAAAGTGACATTGCAAACATTTACAATGTATAAAAAAAATGGCTGCCTTTACGGGCAGCCATTTTTTTATGTCTTAGGAATGGTGTAGAAATTCTGAGTCTATTTTTTTACCATTCCTTAATAAGTTTTCGTGATTTATTAACCACAGGAATACGAATAAGCAATTCCTGAAAAGCCGTTAAACGGTTAGTTTTCAAATCATTCCATTCAATAATTTTCTTAACTGGAACTTTGTATAATTTAGACAAATAATCCAAATTATCTCCTGGTTTCACTACGCATAAAACAGGATAAGATGCTTCTCTGCCTGGGTCATACTGCGCATTCGCTTTTACACTTCTTCTTCTTTGAATTTTAGACCACACATCCTTAAAACGTGCAGTTTCACCTTCAGGCATTCTTATGTAATTTCCGTTACGATTAGCAGGAATAACTCCATTCAAATAAGAAGGATTTAGTTTAGCTAATCTCTTTTTAGAAATGCCTGTCATTTTTCTGACTTCCTTAAAGGTAGTTCCATAATAGATAACTGAAGTTCTTAAATATTGGTCAGAATAATCTGTATAACGCGGACGGATATCATAGAAATGATAATATTGCATCGCGTAAGTGGTCGCCAAAATAGCGGGAACATAATGCATCGTTTCTCTTGGTAAGTAGCGACGTAATTTCCAGTAATCTTTATTACCTCCAGTTTTGACAGCTTTAAGGACTCTACCTTCTCCACAATTATAAGCAGCAGAAACAAGCGTCCAATCTCCAAAAATTTCATATAGGTCTGCCAAATATAACACAGCAGCCTCTGTAGATTTATGAGAATCTAAACGCTCATCTACTCGACTATTGACAGTCAAACCATATTTTCGAGCAGTTGCTGGCATCATCTGCCAAAGTCCACGTGCTCCGACAGGAGATGCTGCCGTTGGATTTAGTTTAGATTCCCATGCTGCTAAATATTTCAATTCTTGCGGCAATCCATATAAATCTAGATAATGTTCGAAAATGGGAAAGTACACCGTTGAAGCTCCTACCAATAATCGAGTATCAATACGTGCTCGATAGATATAGCTTTCGATATAACTAACAACAGTAGGATGATATACTGGCTTTAAGGAAGACTTCATTGACATTAGACGTTCCTTAATCACATTCTCATCAGAAGGATTAAAAGAATTTGTCTTTGCAGGCAAATTTGTAAAAAACAAACCTATAAAGACTAATGTAGAAGTGGTATATGTTTTTATTTTTCTCATATAGTAGGGGTAGTATATAAAAGAATAAGAAAAAATTAGTACCAGTCTTTCACAAATAAAAAAATCTGATTTAATACATGATTAAAATCAAATCGCTTTTTATAAACTTAAAATTTGTCTAGCTAAACTTTTCTTTCTTCAATAGAGCATTGGCAAAAAGAATGCCGACGAATATTTTGCTCTTATTTTTTTACACTAAAAAACCCTTTTTTATAAAAAAATTAGCGCCGCATTTAAGGCTTATTTTATTATTAAATTCTTCTTTTTCATTAGGCATTCTGTTTCATATTTACTTGATTTTAAAACAAAAACCAAGTAAGACTATATAAAAGAGAAACAAATATCATCAAAATAAAATTTAAAACCTACAACATAAAACAATTTATTTTAAAAATAGTAATAAATTATTTTTCTGAAGTATTCATCCTCTATTGATAAAAGCCAATTCACTTTAAAAAAAATCATTATTCATGTCCATCTTTTGGCAGATAATTTGCTAGTAATAGAGAGTACTTCCTCCCTAATTATACTTTTCCCTACGCAAATCATTCAACACTATTTATTTAGAAGTCTTACGCACTCTCTCAATAAAGGGATTAAACTTTCGTTCCCTTTATTTGATATTTTTTATTAATTATCTCTGCGTAGGATAAAACTATGAACTTCATTACAAAAATGACAACCATGCATTTCCACTTCAGTTTTTTCGGTTTACTTTTTATTCTAGCAGGATTAACAAATGAACCCACACCTCCCTCTTCTTTAGAAAATCACTTATTAGTCGTACGCAATAATAGTATTGTCTTCGATGCATTTGATGCAATAGAACCTGAAACGACAATAGAAGATATCGTCGTCTTCAATCAACCAGACTATGGGAATTTAGAAGTCAATAGCGACCATACCTTAACTTTTCGTCCATTTGCAGATGTTTGTGAAGAGACAGATAAGTTTACTTATATCGTACGTAAAAAAAATGGCTTAGATACAGTAAATGTTAATGTTGACATTATTTGCGAAAAATTAACTTTCCTTAGTGGTTTTTCTCCTGACGGCGATGGCATTAATGACACCTTCACAATTATTGGTGCGGAAGCATATGAAAATAACTCATTAGTTGTCTTTAATAAATGGGGAGAAGAAGTTTATGCTAGCATGAACTATAAAAATTCTTGGGACGGCACAGATGCAGAGGGCAATCCATTAGTCTCAGAAGATAATGTTTATTACTATGTATTCAATGATGGAGAGGGCAATATTTTCTCTGGATATATGAAGATTGAATAAGTTTTTTTACTCTTCATTAACGAAAAAAATACCCGTTTTGAGACTGTTCTCAAAGCGGGTATTTTTTTATTTACTAATCATATTCAAGTAAAATAGCCATTCTTTTTCCCTCTAAAAAACACAAAAAATAGTTCCGTAACGAAGGTTGTGCAACGATTTTTGAATTCTTTAGGGAAAAAATAAAAGACTATTTTGGCTCAATTTATTTAATTTCTTTTACTTACCTTTATTGTACACTTGCAAATCCACTAAGTATGTACAATCATTTTTTAATCTTCTTTCTTTTCTCTTCAATTTGTCTATTCGGACAAGATGAAATATTTCTCTACAATCCTTCTTTTGAAGATACACCAAAATTGAGTCAAGTTCCTATTGGCTGGTACGACTGTAATGCGTCTGGCAATTCGCCTGTAGATACCCATCCTGTTCCATATAGCAGTTTTGATGTAAATGCGGCAGCGGCACACGGTAGCACTTATGTCGGCATGGTCGTTCGTGATAATGATGCAGTAGAAGCAATGGGACAAAGATTAGTTGAGCCTTTGAAAAAGGGACGTATTTATGTATTTGAAATATTTCTCGCCCGTTCTCCTCAATATATCAGTCGAAGTTTTTCAAGTGCGACAACTATCAATTTTAATACGCCATGTAAACTGCGCATTTTAGCTGGAGATGCTTATTGTGAACGTAAAGAATTACTAGCAGAGTCGGAACTAATAGTTAAAGAACAATGGGTAAATCAACAGTTTATATTCCGACCAAAAGAAGATTACAACTATATCGTATTCGAGGCTTTTTATAAAAATGCACTCGTTTCTGCCTATAATGGGAATTTGCTTCTAGACGGAGCGACAACTATTACAGAGATTAAAGAAGACGGAAATTTCTATGCAGATAGTCTATATCAGCGATACTTTCCTCCAGCGGATTTATATACAGACGCTCCTTTGACTGGTAATATCTATAATGATTATGACACTAGCTCTCCTACGGCAGGAGTTATACGGGAATTTACAGAAGAAGATAAAGAATTCTATTCAAAACAAATGCCTTATGTTATTTTTAGGCGCGGTATGACCGCTTTAGAAGTGGACGCAGAAATAGCTTTAGAAATAATAGCTAGACGCATTTTAGAGTCTAAAAATGAAGATAAATTAATGATTCATTTTAAAGAAGGAAATAATCTGCTTTACGTACCTCGCTTAAATTCTATTCGGGACATTCTATTAGCAGCAGGACTTCCAGAAACTCGTTTTTCATTTGGAGAAAAACCAGAAGAAGGCATTTTGTTTTCGGCTGGTAGTCGAGATGTCGAAATGATGATTTATTAAAGCAGTTATCTACTCACATCAAAAAACTAAAAACCCAATGCGTTTAACTCTAACTCTTCTGTTTTTATCTTGCTTTTTTTGCTCTTATGCTCAAGAGGAAATTATACTAAAAAACCCTTCTTTTGAAGGTTTTCCAAAGTTGTCACGGACTCCTGACCTTTGGTTTGACTGTGGATTTCCAGGAGAGTCTCAAGTTGACATACATCCTGTACCTAATAGTGAATTTCAAGTTGATAAAACTCCCATTGACGGAGATTCGTATCTAGGTATGATAACTCGAGAAAATGAAACTTGGGAGGCTATTGGGCAAAGATTATCGCAACCGTTACAAGGTGGAAAAACCTATGGTTTTAGCATATATCTGTCTAGGTCTGCGACTTATATAAGTGCATTACAATATTCACCAAAAGGTAAATTGAACTTTGCCACTCCGATAAAATTAAGAATTTGGGGTGGAGACGGTTATTGTAAAAAAGCAGAACTTTTAGCAGAGTCTCCAATAATTATCAATACAAGATGGCTTGAGTTTGATTTCAAATTAAATCCTTCAAATGATTTGTCCTACATCACTTTTGAAGCCTTTTATAAAGTCCCTTGTCCTTTTCCCTACAATGGAAATATTTTATTGGACAATGCCTCCTCTATTGTAGAATTAGGAGATACAGAGTTTCTATTTGCAGATTCGGTGCGTGTGGCTTATTTAGATTCCTTGGAGGACGCTGAAATCTTTGTTACTCCTGCGGCAGAGGAATATCTTAAAAAGAAAATTCAGCCTAAAACAGAAGTGCAGCTTGCCGAGGAAGAAGAATTTAAAGAAGGAGTTCTAACAAAGGAAGACAGAACGTTTTTACGGGAACAATTAAAGCTGGTGAAATTTGAACCTAAATCACCTTATTTAAAAAATGAAGGTATTGACGCAGTCATCGAAATTGTAAAAAAGCTGAATAAGTTTGAAGAAGATTTAAAGATATCTTTTTGTATAAATACTGTCGAAAGTGGCTGGAAAAGTAAACGCGGTAAAGAGATTTTGAGCTTATTTTTAGAAGCGGGTATTCCCAAGAATAATATTAGATTGAGAAAATATATTCCTGATATTAAAGAGGTTTATTTCAGAGGTGGAGGATATAGCGATATTTATTTGTGTATCTATTAGCATTAAAAAAGCCCAACCGCCAAAACGACGATTGAGCTTTTAAATCATATCACATTAAATTATTCAATATCTAGAAACAATATCCATTTGCTTCAATCAACTTTGAGGCTATTAGACGGCGATTCTCTTTTACATTTGACGGTGGATATTTAACGAAACGCTTTAAGCCCATGAGCATCGTTTTCAATAAATCTCCCTCTGCAAATGATACTAATGCTTCTTTTGCAAATTTCTCCATTTGTGCATTTGCATCAAATAAGTAAGTTTTCAAAATTGCATCATAAACATCTTGACTTTGCGGCTTCGTCACTGTGTTTTGTAGTTTATCTACACGCAATAGCAAACTTTCTGCATTGTAAGTTACAATCATCATGTCTGCAATGTTCATCAAAATTTCCTGCTCGTTGCGAAAATCTAGCTTACCTTCTTGTTGCATTTTAGCAGCAGCGCCAGCTACCATTAAAACCAACTTTTTGAAGTTCTTAACTGCTTTATATTCTTCACCATATACGCCTTCTGGGCTCTCGAAAGACGGCATTGATGCCAATTCTTTCTGTACTTCCCATGCTGGTCCTACGATGTCTAATTTACCTTTCATCGCGCGCTTCAATAGCATGTTGACAGACAACATACGGTTGATTTCGTTTGTACCTTCGTAGATACGTCCGATACGGCTGTCGCGATAAGCCATGGCTGCTGGGTACTCCTCAGAGAAACCGTAACCACCGTGTACTTGTACCAATTCATCCACACAGTAATCTGCTGTTTCAGAACCTAATACTTTCAAAATTGCACATTCGATTGCGTACTCTTCCGCAGACTCTAATAATGCTTCTGTTTTTGTTTTTCCTTGAGCAAGAAGATTCTGCTCTTTATCTTGCATCAAATCAGACACACGGTAACAAGTACTCTCTGTTGCGAAAGTACGGATTGCCATTTCTGCTAATTTGTACTGAATAGCACCGAAAGAAGAAATTGGTACTTTAAATTGTACACGTTCATTAGCGTAGCGAGTCGCACCTTGTACGGCACTCTTACTACCTCCCATTGTCAAAACACCCAATTTGAAACGTCCAACATTCAAGATATTGAAAGCAATCAAATGACCTTTTCCTATTTCGCCCAAAAGATTGTCAACAGGAATTTTTACGTTTTCAAAGAATACTTGACGCGTCGAAGAACCTTTGATACCTAATTTTGCTTCCTCTGCTCCTAAAGTAAAACCAGGAGTTCCTTTTTCGATGATGAAACCTGTGAATTTCTCACCATCAATTTTAGCAAATACAATGAATACGTCTGCAAAACCTGCATTCGTAATCCACATTTTCTGACCATTGATGATGTAGTGCTTGCCATCATCGGTCAAAACAGCAGTTGTCTTCGCAGCTAAGGCATCAGAACCTGAACTTGGCTCTGTCAAACAGTAAGATGCTTTTAATTCACCTGTTGCCAAACCTGGTAGATATTTCGCTTTTTGCGCTTCTGTACCAAAGTACACAATCGGCAAAGTACCAATACCTACGTGTGCAGCATAGGTAGTTGTGAAGCCGCCAGGAATATATCCCATCTCTTCATTAATAACCGTATTCGTATTGGTATCCATTGGCATACCACCGTATTCTTCCGCGATGTGTGAACCTAACAAACCTAACTCCCCTGATTTTTGTAAAAGCTCCACTTGTTTATCCATGTGTGGAGAGTCCAATTTTGCATCTTCGGCAAAGTCACGCACCATTTGGCGTATCATTTGCTGTTCTTCATTAAGTTCCTCTGGAATAAAAACGTTACGAATCTGTTCGTCTTTAATCAAAAATTCTCCTCCTTGGAGAACGTCTTTCTTTAAAGAGTGTGCCGGCATCTTTGTCATTACTGTGATATTGATGTTCTGACTTATAAGTATTAGATTTTTGCAAGTCTAAGTAATAAAGTCATTTTTTTAGAAAATAATTTTGGTTAGATTTTCGCCCAATCAATCATTCAGCGAATTTTCGCTACAAATATAAAGGCAAAAATTGAAAGATGAAAGCATTTAGCGAATTTTCGCTAAATTTTTACAAGAATATAACGAGAGGTTTAATTAATGGTTAAGTTTTTGGTTTATTCGCACTTTTTTGAACTTGTAACGTTATTCATTTGGGCAATAGATAAAGAGAGTATTGACTTTAGTAACGCTAAAAAAATAACTCCGCCACTTGGACAGGTCAAATTTTCCTCATTTTTCACTTGAAATCAATCAAAGTATTAACAATTATCAATCTTTCAAGCCAAAACTGAGAAAAATTATTCCCGATAGCTATCGGGACCAACTTGTCGGACTTATTCTTTCACCGTTACTTAGTTATAAAATCCTGTATCTTTATCAGCCTTATTTTAAGTAATCTGTTTTCGTACTAATTTGTTTAAGTAAGTTTTCCCTTCTCCAATCGCCGTTTTTTCGGTCTTGCAAAACTTAGTAAAACCCTTTTTAGAATGAGATTTTAGACGTTAGACTTTAGATATTAGACCCATTCGTCTTCATTTAAGCTTTCTCAAAAAATCTCCAGCGAACATACAAATCCAAAAAATTATGAAAGTTAAAAATCTAAAAGAGCGTATCAATGCCGCAGTCAATGAAAATGACGATCCTGTTTTGTTAGAAATGATTCTACAAATTTTCCAAAATTCCACTTCTGTCAGTCACGGTAAGACAACTGTAAAGACTAAAAAATCAAGACCAAAGAAAGATTGGCGACGTGATGGAAAGGTAGCATATAGTGATGTGCTGCGTCAAGGGCAAGGATGTTTGCCTCCAGGGAAGTAGACTTTGAATATGATGTTATTAGTTATTCTTGACTTTTGACACAATTGAGTTTGATACAATAAAAAATCCTGCTTTGAGTAATCGAAGCAGGATTTTTTATTTTGACCTTGGTAGCTAAAACAACTAGTACAGTTTAGTCTGACATATCCATTGTATGGAAGACATTTTGAACATCATCATCTTCTTCCATTTTATCTAAAAGTTTGATGACTGCTTCTGTTTCTTCGTCATTTAATGCCTTAGAGTGCATTGGGAAACGTTCCGTAGAAGACTCCTTTACTTCTAGTTTTAATTTTTCAATGCCTGTAGAGAGATTACCGTAATCCGTGAAATCACACTTCAAGACCAAATTTCCATCTTCCTCTGTAATTTCTTCCAACCCAAAATCAATCAACTCTAATTCTAATTCTTCCACATCATGCTCGCCTTTCTCTACAGTAAAAACGCCTTTGCGTTCAAACATATAATCTACCGAACCTTGTGTTCCTAATGAACCACCGTATTTTGAAAATACGTGACGGACATTGGCTACGGTACGCGTAGGATTATCAGTAGCAGTCTCGACTAAGACTGCGATACCATTGGGTGCGTACCCTTCGTAAACAACTTCATCATAGTTAGCAGAGTCTTTTTCAGATGCTTTTTTTATGGCATTTTCGACATTTGCCTTGGGCATATTTGCCGCCTTAGAGTTTTGGATAGCAGCACGCAAGCGAGGATTGTTATCAGGGTCAGGACCGCCGTCCTTTACGGCCATAGATATTTCACGTCCGATTTTTGTAAACGTTTTAGCCATACCAGCCCAACGTTTCATCTTTCTTGCTTTGCGGTATTCAAATGCTCTTCCCATGTTCTTTATTTTGAATATAATTTTGAATGATGAATGATGAATTTTGAATGATTTACAATTCGCTAATTATCAAACTTTTCAAAATTGCCTTTTATTTTTTGGTTCTCCGTCAAATTGTGTGAAAGTGACATGAAGAACGTTATTTTTTACTACAATAATCGACTCTTAGATAGTTGATTATTAATCGTACTTTTTTTGTGCGGTTGCAAAAGTAAGAATTTTAGAGGGTTTGGTCAATAGTCGCGGAATAAAATGAATACGTCTGACAAAAAAGGTTCTCTGACAAAAAAATAAAGACCTCTTTATTTCAGAGCATTTTTTTGAATTTGAACTTAAGTAACTGAACAAAAGTAATCTGGTTTTCTAAGCACATCTTTTCTCGCCTGCTTTCCTCAAAAAAGACTTCCGTAGCCGAGCTATGCAAGACTTTTTTAAGAAAAGCAGACAAAAAAATCTTGCACTTAGTAATACCAGATTACTTATGTCCAATTACCTAAAATTAAATTTGTATTTTACTGAAACAGAAAAGCCCGTCCTATCGCAAGCGACAAAACGGGCTGAACATCTATTAAATTGGATTAATATAAAGCCAAATTTGAATTAAACTCGCGCTCTTCTAATCAACCTTCAATCCGCCATAAGACAAATTTGCCTTGATGACACTGCGCGCGCCTTTAGTGTTTACATAGCCTTCTACGCGGTGAGAAGTACCTTGGTCTTTTTCGTAAGTCACCTGTAGTGGACTAGGGTAACGAATACCAGCATAGTTCGCACTAGCATCTAGATGATAGGATGCTCCAGGCTCGACTTTTACTTTATAATCTGCATATCTACCTGACAAACGCATTTCACTAAACCCATCCGCAACTTTCTCTATACGTGCACCGCCATAAGTCAGGTCAAAGTCTGCACTGTTTTTTATTGAACCGACAGAAAAATCAGTATATTTAGAAACCGCTGTAATATTATCAGCTGTTCCTATGCTTATATTATCGTACTTCCCTGTAGAGTGATAATCGCGCACTCGACCTATATCGTAGGTGTCGTAAGACGAATTAACTCGAATATCTCCTGCCTTGTCGATACCAATTTTAGAATACTTTGTATCAAAATTCACATTTCCTCCTTCTTGCATCCGAAATTTACTATAAGAAATTCTTGCCTCCGTGCGAGCAGCTTCGACAACTGTACCATTGCCATAACCTAGACTTACATTTAGATTTCCTCCTACTCCATCTAAGCGAAAGTTACCATATTTGACACTAATGTCAGCATCACGATCTAATTTTGCTACATAGACATCACCATACTTATTACTCAAATCTAAAGTCGCTGTTGGTGGCATATAGACATCATAGTCTATATTAAAATCTGTTTTATCATCATCTCCCCAGCTTCCCCACCAAGAGGTGTTTTTACTGGCAATTTGGGTTTCTGCTTTCACAAAATCACCTCCATTGGAAAAATCAAAAGTAATACGGTCAAAAACTTCTTGTGCTGCACTTTCAGAAGCAGCATTTACGGTGATGCGAATATCAATCTTAACACGATTTTTATCCCATGTCTTGATGTCCATTTTGCCATACTTGTTGTATAGACTCACCGTTCCATTAGAAGAGATTCCAAAATCTTTTTTAATCGACTTCGTATATTCTTGCTTACTTATTTTTTTTGTAATAATCGCAGCGGAGGCATAAGCCGTGCTCACGAAAATGCTCATCAAAAGGATGAGCATTGTTGAAAATTTATATGCTAATTTCATCTTCTGTTGTATTTTGAGGCGCCTTGACAGCTTCCACTTTTTCTAGAACTCGATTAAGTATGTCAACTTTAGCCTGATAATTTTTAATCATTGCATTAATGATTTCTTCCTCCGTGCCTCTAGGCGCGTTTTCTAATTCTTGCGTTAATTCCTTAAACATTTCATCCAATTGCTGCAAATCTGGGCGTACGACATCAGCCTGCTCATAAGAGACAAGTTTTGCCATTTTTTCTTCTACTTGTTGATTGAAGAAAAGTTCCGTTTCTGCATGTTCTGGAGAGATATCCGCTAAGGAATTGATGTCAGTATTGGCAGATTTGTTCGCCAAAAAACTACCACCAATACCACCTGCAATTAGCAATATTGCTACTGCCGCTGCTGCTCGCAGTCTTTGCCGCAAAGGCCTGACCTTCGCCATCTGTAGAGGAGGTGCATCGGCAGAAGACATTTGCTTGTCTATCTCCGCCCATACCTTTAAGTCTGGCACAGCGCTATCCATGCCATCTCGATTGTCGATGATGAATTTTTCTAAGCTATCCATTTTTGTGTTTTTCTATTGGTTGATTGATTTTATACAAAGACAAAATTAACCAGCCAACAACCTATCCTTTTGTTTAGACTTTGAATGAGTTAAAATCTTTTTTCGAAGCCCCTACCCCCTAAAGGGGAACATATTTCGTTTTTCAATTTAATATCTATTAAAATTAGTAATCGAAGTTTAAGTAAATCCGATTTTTAATTTCAAACAAATATTCTCCCCTTCAGGGGTTGGGGGCTTTGAATACGAATAAAAATTTCATCCAAAATCCAATATCTTACATGGTACTACTAAGAATACCTCTTAACTTTGCTTTAGCACGACTATACTGTGATTTTGAAGTCGCTTCAGTAATGCCAAGCACTTGACCAATTTCTTTGTGGTCGTATCCCTCCATTAAATAGAGAGAAAAAACCACTCGATATCCGTCTGGCAATTGCAATAATGCTTTATTCACTTGGTCTATACTCAATTTACAATCGGGTGTGTCAGCCTGCGCGACGGGAATATGATGATAACGGTCATCTAATTCTTGTATCTCTAATCGTTTTTTCTTCAAAAAGTTGATACAGTTATTGACGGTTATTCTTTTTATCCACGCTCCTATGGAACTTTCAAACCTAAAAGTGTCGATTTTCGTAAAAACATCCGTGAATGAATTTTGCAATAAATCTTCCGCGTTGCCTTCATCCCTAACCATACGAAGGCAGAGATTATACATTGCCTTCGAGTACAGCCGATACAGCTCAAACTGAGCTTGCCGGTTGCCTGACTGGCATTGTTCAACAATATTGCGGTGTGTGCTTTGGTAATCCAATTCTTTTAGAGTTGTTAGTTGGAAAGCCTGTCCCGTATTTTTTATCGGGATTAGTAGTTGGTAGGGCTGCCCTTACTCTCAAACTACTCTAACTTTCAGACTATTGTAGTGATGAACTATAAAATTTGGTTCTCTGTCAAATTTCACTACTTTTCTGTTCTCCATAGTTCCGTCTGGAATAGTTGTCTTTTTAGTTATGATTGATGAGACATAAAGTCTACCAACTCCCAACCAACAACTTCCAACTTTTTTCTTTGTTTTCATTCAGTCAAAGGGCTAAAGATATTGTTTTCTTAAGCGTCTTCATAATCAATGACAAGAGGTATATGAAAAGGGTTGCAAATGAGATAATAAAAATTTTATTTCCACGTTTTGGCAGTAAAAATGCATACAGTAGAGCAGATAAAAAAAAATATTAAAAAAAAATCATTTAATACTTGCATGATTAATAAAAATAGTCCTACATTTGCGACCGCTAAACAAGGATAGCTTGATTGGTGAATAAAGGTTCTCTAAAAATTTCACTCTATGTGATTGAGAAAAATAAAAACTTAAGTGGTTACTTCATTTTAATTTTTTATTTTTAACAATCCCGAAATTTATTAGAGAAGTTAAAAAGAAACTTTGGTGCGGTAGCTCAGTTGGTAGAGCAATGGACTGAAAATCCATGTGTCGGCGGTTCGATTCCGCCCCACACCACAGCTAAAAGGGTCAAGACGTAATGTCTTGACCCTTTCTTTTTTGCTCTTCTATAAAAGTAGAATATTTTATTTCCCTTCTTCTTCAGAAAACTGTACTCGCTTATAAATTTCCTTTATTGTTGCTTCAAATCCAATTGACTTTAAAGATACAACATCTTCATCGGCGCGAAATGTTTTAATATCCCACAAGTTTCTTTCAACATCCTCTAAGGTTCTCACTTCTACAAGTTTTTGATATTGGTCTATCAAAACATATTCTCTAAAAGACGGCAATGTTTTGTAGCAATCGAATTTTTCTATAGCATCATATTTTGCTGTGCTTTTAGATAAAACTTCTATCAAACAACAAGGATTTTCATAAACAGATTTACTGGTCGAGATAGGTGAATGTGGTGTACCTTTTACAATAGAAACATCAGGATAAAAGGTTCTTCCTAATTCAGTCGAAACAACTTTCATATCACTCGCAAAAACCTCTAAATTTTCTTTACTATTTTCACAAAAATCATCCAAGAGTCGCGCAATAGTTATACAAATTCTACTGTGATTGTAAGTTCCTCCTGAAATCACATGCAATTTACCCGCATGAAATTCGTGTCTTTCCTGAGAGTTTTCTTCAAACTTTAGATACTCTTCTAAAGTCATTATTTTCTGCGAAGCCAATAAACTTGTTAATAACATATTCTTGATTTTATCTTCAAATATACGACTATTTTATGAGAATTGGAGATTGGACTTAATTATTG
>CAZQTE010000004.1:0-39881 GCA_964595615.1 uncultured Saprospiraceae bacterium | reverse complement strand
TGTCGTTGATTATTGGACAAATCCGTAAAATTCTCTTTCTTTGAGTTCTTAGATTTATTACGGAAAACCAAATCAAACAGGACATGACGATTATAGATTACTCAATTATTGCCCTTTATTTCGGAATAATCCTCTGGATAGCCAAATGGGCTTCTGAAAAAAAGGAAGACGGCAGTTTTTCATCCATCGATTACTTTTTAGCGGGAAAAGATCAAGGTTGGTTGGTCATTGGTGCCTCCCTTTTCGCTTCCAATATTGGTTCAGAGATTATTTTGGGAGTGTCGGGAGCAGGCGCACGAGCGAATATGCCAATGGCTAATTTTGAGATATTAGCTTCTTTAGTATTAATATTATTAGGTTGGGTATTTGTACCTTTCTATTTACGAACGGGAGTTTATACGATGCCAGAGTTTTTAGAGAAACGCTATTCTGCGGCTTGTCGAAATTACTTGTCTGTCGTTTCTGTTTTGGCTTATATCATCACAAAAATTTCGCTTATCATTTTCGCTGGCGCATTGGTGTTTGAGGTTTTAGGGATTCCATTTTGGACGGGGGCGATTATTACGGTGATTGCGACAGGATTCTATACTGTATTGGGTGGACTAAAAGCGGTGATTTATACCGATATGGTACAAGCCTTTATTTTGCTATTGGGAACTGCGGTTATTTCGATTTTTGGATTGTATCAATTGGGCGGTTGGGACGAGATGATAAATACTATTTCATTAGCAGCACAGACAGAAGGTAATCCTCCTGTTGACCGATTTTTTAATTTATGGCGACCAATGGAAGATACCGAATATCCGTGGACGGGAATGCTTTTTGGAGCGCCGATTTTGGGTGTTTGGTACTGGTGTACCGACCAATATATTGTGCAGCGCGTACTATCAGCCAAAGATGTAAGTAATGCTCGAAGAGGAGCTTTATTTGCAGGTTATTTAAAATTGCTACCTGTTTTCTTATTTTTCATCCCAGGAGTAATTGCTTATGCTTTAATGCAAAAAGGAATGATTTCTTACTCAATGGATAATGCCGACCAAGCTTTGCCGACTTTGATAACGGAATTTTTACCTGCTGGTTTAAAGGGATTAGCGATAGCGGGATTATTGGCGGCATTGATGAGTTCTTTGTCTTCTGCTTTTAATTCTAGTTCGACCTTATTGACGATTGATTTTTATCAAAAATATAAACCTAATGCGTCAGAGAAAGACTTGGTACGTTTTGGGCGAATAGCGACGATTATTCTAGTTGTCGTTAGTTTGGGCTGGATTCCATTTATGAATGCTTTGATGGGGGGCGGAATTTTCCATTATTTACAAAGTGTTCAAGCCTACATTTCGCCGCCGATTGCTGCTGTCTTTTTGTTAGGGTTATTCTACAAATGGATAAATGCGAAAGGTGCAATTGTTACATTGTGGGCAGGATTTGCAGTTGGAATATTCAGATTAGTCATGGAGTTTATGTCAAATTCAGGGAGCATTATCATTTCAGAAGGTGGACCTTTGGCTTATTTCTTAAGTATTAACTTCTTGCACTTTGCCTTATTTTTATTTCTTTTCTGTGCTGCGGTGTTGATGATAGTGAGCAAAATGACGACTCCGCAACCAGAGGCATCTTTAGAATTAGTTACTTTCCAGAGAGGGGCAAAAGCAACACCTTTTACATGGACGAGGGATGTTGTATTAACAGTTGTATTAGTGATTTTAGTATTGCTACTTTGGTTTGTATTTAGTCCGTTTGGCGTGGGGTGATATTGAAAAGTTAGAATGAAAAAAGACCTGACAAGAAATCTATCCTGTCAGGTCTTTTTTGTTATACAGCATCAAAACAAAACTGGGTAATAAGTGAAAACGACTGATGCATAACTTTTACTCACGAGGTGACTTTGAGTCGAATGTCGTCAACTTAGGAAACACATTGTTTGGATTCTTAGACCCAGTCGGGCAAGCGAGGATTAACAGGATGACAGGATTACTATTTTGAATAGTACCAATTTTGACTTGTTCCTGTTCTGACTTGTACAAAATAGGAACACGTCAGAGCAGGTATTAGTCAAAACTGGAACACTTCAAGGCGGAAATCCTGTAATCCCGTTAATCCTCGCTTGCCCGACTGGGTCTAAAAAAAACAAGCCGCTTCCACTAAGTTGACGGCATTCGACTTGGAGTCACCACGTGAGCATTCACTATTTTGACCGACTATCAAAAACTGCTCTATTAATCTGTATACTCCGCAATCAATCTTACCATTAAATCATTCAAAAATTCTACTTCATACTCTCCAACACTCGCCTCAATATGATTATTCCCAATACCACTATCATTGGTGATAAAGACGTAAGTGCTATTGGTTGATATAGAGAAAAAGCGCATTAAAAATTCTGTTTGTTTATTAACGCCACTGGCTGTTATAGGGACTAATTTAATCCCTTGCTGAGCAGCTTTGACGATTGAACTGTTCAAACTGCTTATAACTTCTTCTCTCTTATGAGGTGGCGCATCTAAGAGTAAAAATGCAATACGCGTTCGTGCCTCTTCCGACCAATTTAGCGTATTAATCGCTTCATCTAGGGCAGTATGCACGGCTTCTGGGAAGTCTCCGCCACCGCTTGCGTTCTGATTGCCAATGAAATCAATTGTGTTATCGATATTATCTGTAAAGGGAGAATGTTTGACGAGATATTCGTCGCCTTCATCTCGGTAGAAAACCGTTCCTGTGGAGATGTCAAGACTAGAGTTGTCATTTTCGACACGTTGTATAACATCTTTTAAATCACTCTTTAAGAAATCAATCTCATCGCCCATAGAACCAGTTGCATCGACGATGAATGCCAAGTCAACTTTGCTTAGGTTATTGTTTGGAAAGAAGAACAATTGAACATGGTTTACACCGTCTTCAAATAGAACTAAGTTACTAGTATAAAAAGAGCCATCGACGTAAAGAGAATAATCGCTAAGGTCTGTTGCAATTCCAGAATCGAATAAATCAATCCATAACTCTGCTTTTCCCTTATTATCCGTGCGATTTTTCCATACCATTGTTCCATTCTTTCGCAACTCGACCTCAATATCTATTGCAGGACCAAAATTATGTTCTACAAGAACAGATACTCTACTTTTTGGATACATACCCCAGACCTCAGGCATAGACGCGTATTCTTCGCCATTGAGTAAAGAGTCTATCCAATAAGTCCAATTTTCTAAATCATTCCATTCGCCTGCTGTAATCAATCCCGAATTATTACTATTGCTGCCCTCTGCTGCACTACCGCTACTGCCACTTGGGCTGCTGCCGCTGCTGCTATCACTATCAAAGAAACCAGGAGAACTTGCGTCTTCAAGTGCAACGCCCCGTTCATTTTTGGAACAGCTAACGAGTAATGCTAAGAACGCGAAGGATAAGATGAGTTTGAAACTTTTCATTTTGCTAATTTTATGCTGAAATATGAAACTTTACTTATTAGACAGCCTTCTTTTAGTGAATGGTTGGGTCAGGTGTTTATTCTTTAGTTTAATAATAACAAAAAGGATAACAACAAAAAGGGATATTTCATGAAAATCCGTTTTGGTGATTTTGACTTTTCAGACCTAAACTAAAATATTTTTATGAGAAAACCCTTAATAAACGAGTTAGGAATGTGAGATTAATAGATTCAGAATCTATTATTTTCGCATTCCTTAGAATGGTAATCTAATATCTTCATTATCAATACTTCGTCTTATCTACTTTCGCCGCCCACTTATCAAAAACAGGCACTGCATCTTTTCTTGATAGTCTGACAAATTTGATGTCTCTATCCTCAAAGTCCTTCTCCAATTCATCATAAATAAACTGGTCATCAAAGTTAATTTTGGCAGCATCTTTCTTATCACAAGCAAAATACACCATTTTAGGACGCGCCCAATAAATCGCCCCAAAACACATCGGACATGGCTCACAGGAAGTATAAATGATACAATCATCTAATTGAAAAGACCCTAATTTTCGACAAGCTTCTCTAATCGCGACGACCTCCGCGTGTGCCGTCGGGTCATTGGTAGAGGTGACGCGGTTAAAGCCCTCTGCGATGATTTTATCGTCTTTGACTATGACGCAGCCAAATGGACCTCCTGCGTTGGAGTCCATGCCTTTTTCGGCTAATTGGATGGCGCGTTTCATGAAAGTTTGGTCTTTTTTTGTCATGGTTTGTTTGTTTAATGGTTTTGTGTATGCGGCATTGCCAGATTTTGCTGGCAATGAACGCCATACACGTTGTTTAGGTGCAGGATTTATTTTTCCCAAATTTTTCTTATCAATTTAAGCGGTTTTAAATTTGACCAATTAATTTTCTTCTGAGGTTCTGAAATCTTATTTTCTTCTTGTTTATTTCCATTTGGATTATTTCGTTTTTCTTCTTCTTTTTTCTTTTCTCGCTCAGCCATTCTCATCTCCCAAATTTCATCTTCATCAGGTGGTTGAACTAAATTTGCCCCACCCTTATGTGCATGTTGTACGTAATTCTCAGGAGGTTGTGGAAGTTGTTCTTCACACTCTTTTGAACAAAGATTTGCGAGAAGTGGGATTGTATCTGTTCCTGTTCTAAGTGTTATCCACAATTGATTTGTTTCTTCATAAGTCATTTCTTTTTTGCAGATACTACAATTTAAAGTTTCTCCAAAATACCTTACTGGATTGTGGTCGAGTCTTGGAAAGCCCATTCTATTTTTATAATTCCCCAATAAAGCTCTTGTACTTATTCGACTGTCTTTTAATTTTTTGCAATCCATGATTTCGTAAGGAAACCAATTTAGTTTATATGATGTATAAGGGTCAAAATATTCAAGAGAT
The DNA here is from genome assembly GCA_964595615.1 of uncultured Saprospiraceae bacterium. GTDB lineage: Bacteria > Bacteroidota > Bacteroidia > Chitinophagales > Saprospiraceae > JAHDCG01. The sequence goes on along the minus strand of CAZQTE010000004.1, from coordinate 35,054 downwards.
TCCATTTGCCCAATTTCGGGAGGTATTCTTTTTAGTTGACTTCCATATAATCCAATTTTTGTAACTTTTTTCAACTTAGAAATTGATTCGGGAAGTGTATGGATTTCAGCGAATAATTCATTTCCAAGTGCTTCTCTTGGTACAAATTCATCTGAACCATTTTCCGCAATTTCGTTGATATATTCACATAATTTTTTCCAAGCTATGGAACTTCTGTCTTGAACATCATTTTCTATTTTTGAAATACGCTTTTTCATTTTTTCTTTTTTCTTGCACCTAACGATTCACATCAATACGTCTTTCGACACATTCATAATCCACTTCAAAAAATAAAGATAACAATAATCAATAAAACCCACCTACCGCAACCGCACCGCCGTCCCATAAGCCAATATCTCCGAGCACCCTTGCATTACCATAGCCGTCGTAAAGCGCACATTAATCACCGCATCTGCGCCCAGACTTTCCGCATCTGCAATCATTCTATTTAGTGCTTGCTCACGCGCATCAGCCATGAGTTTAGTATATTCAGAGATTTCACCACCCACCAAGTTTTTCAAACCTGCGAAGATGTCTCGCCCGATATTACGCGCCCGCACCGTACTACCACGTGCGATGTCTAAAACTTCTACGATTTCTCTGTCTGGAACTGTATTGATATTTGAAATTAACATTGTTGATTTTTTTTAATTTTAAGGAATATTCAAATATCAAATAATTCTAATCCCAATTCCACAAAACACGACAAAACAAAGGGATTTTCCGAGCAACGACTCAGAAAATCCCTTTTTTTGAAATATAAAACATGAATTGCTTAGAATTCATTCATACTTCCATTTTATTGCACCGTAAAGTCCGCATGTGCATGCTGAGGCAATGCACCATCATGATTAGTCGTCTCTGCGTGAACAGAGTATGTACCAGCTGCCGAAGGTACGAAATCCATACTATGGAACTCATAGTTACCGTCTTCATCATGCACGTGGTCGTCCAACATTGTCATAACAACATTGCCGTCTGCATCTTTTACCTCTACCTTTGCATTGTGGATAGTTTCTGAGTGGTTATGCACCATTGTGATATGGATATGAACCGCTTCGCTAACTGTATTCGTCGAGCCAGTTTCTGGAGAAACGATAGTCACCGTCACAGGGTATTCATCAGATATTTCGTGTGCTACTGTAAATGAAGCTGTTGCAGATTTTGTTGCCTCGCCAGCATCGTTGCTTGTTTCAGCATACAAAGTGTAAGTTCCGTGCTCTGTTGGCGTCCAATCAGATGCTTGGTAAGTGTAAGTGCCGCTTTCTTCGTGTTTGTGACCTTCATCTAAGACCATGACGCTATTGCCGTCAGCATCTTGCACTTCGATTTTTACATTGTGTACAGTTTTACCTTCGTCGTGTACAAATTTTACTGCAACTTCCATAGGTTCGCCCATAGTTACTTCTGCATCTGCCGTTGGGCTTTCGATAGTGACTGTTACCTTATAATCTGCGTCATCATTGTGGTCATGCATTTCATCATCTTTACAAGATGTCAAACCTAAACCCAAGAATAAAATAGAAAGAAAAAGAAAATTTTTCATTGATTGTTAATTTTGAAAGACTCCGTCTAAGATATTAGACTATATGTTTTATAAGTCTAATGTCTCAAATTGCCCATTCAGTAAGAGTGATTTATTTATCAAAACAGAAAAGCTAAACTCGTATTGATACGGTAGAGATTTTCTGTTGTGTTTTTAGCATAATTTTGTTGTAAAGGCAAATAGCCTTGTATGCCGAAAACAATATTATTTTTAGTGTATTAGACTTTATGAATGAGATTTGAGCGGCTTTAAACTTGCTCTTTTGTCCCTATTTTATTTTTAAAATCAGTCAAAGTATTAACAACTATCCTTCTTTTAAAATTAAACTAAGAACAAAATATCGGCGTTTAAATCGCACTCAACCTCATTCATAAAGTCTATTGCAAACCTGCATTAGCGTACCAAGCTTTTCCGTCATATAAACCGATACCGTTTCCTGTAGCAGAACAGCCACACGCATCACAAGCCAATACTTGTTGTGGCGCGAATGTTAATAATAGCGCACACAACAAATACTTAGTTTGTTGCATATTGATTTATTTCGATAAAAATGTAATGAATGTAATTGTCAAGACACTATCCAATTGGTGGACGTAATAATTTGAAGAGATGAGAAGAATTTAACAAATTACTATTTGTAAAAATAGGTTTAAGGAAGCTATTTTTTAAGATGAATGAGCTAAGTTGTTCATTCCCAATAAGATAAACGAAATTTAGACGCTCCGTTTCAGGCATTGGCATTTCAGATGAATTGCTATCCTTACTTTGTGCAATGATTTTAGACAAGTGGCATTTACCATTACAGGTATAGACTTTGTCATTCTTATTGACACAAAATTTAGCCGCAATAGCAGTTTGATTTGCTTTAAATAAGACAAATTTTGTTAAGTCTTGAAAACTTAACAAGCAGATAACCGAAAGTAATATGGCAGTAATAAATTGTCTCACTTGATAGGACAAATGTATATGCTTTTTTGTTTTCCTAAAAATGTAGTACATGCCTTTGACTTAGAAAAGACAATAGTTTTAGCTGGCAAGGATTTCGCATGGTATTTTTTATTAATAGGAGAAAAACGACAGCTTTTTTCTTAAAAACATACTTGAAGTTTGACTTTATCCGTTTAATCGTACCTTTGTGCGCGATTTGTAGATTATACAGACGCTTCAGTTTTAGATAAAAATGGTAATAGCTAAGAAATGAAAGTCTAATATCTAATATCTTTTGTCTAAAATCTTATTCCATAGAACATATTCCAAAACCGAAAAACAGTTATTTACTGTAACAAAAAAATAATATAGTGAGAAATTTTCTTCGAGTAGGTATTTTACTTTTAGTCAGCACTTTCACCTTGCAAGCACAGCAAGGTTGGGAAGCAGGTTTTTGGGGCGGCGGCTCTTGGTATTTTGGTGATTTGAATACTAGTTTAGATTTGAGTAAACCAGGTTTAGCAGGTGGTGCGACGATGCGTTACAATTTCAATGAGCGCGTTTGTTTCAAAATGAGTGCGAATATCGGTAAGGTACAAGGCGATGACGCAGACTCTCGTAATATTTTCGAGCAAGCTCGTAATTTAAGTTTTCAGTCTCGGGTCATGGATGGTGCGGCAGAGTTAGAATTTAACTTTTTACGCTACGAACATGGGAGTAAAGATGCTTGGTTTACGCCTTATTTGTCTGGTGGTTTGATGATTCATAACTTCAATCCACAAACAGAATATAATGGAGATTTAGTTGACTTGCAACCTTTAGGTACTGAAGGACAGTTCCTTGGAGAAGAATATAAATTAACGAAACTTGGTTTAGCTTACGGTGGCGGTTTTAAGATGTCATTATCTTACGAATGGAGTTTGGATGTTTTCGTATCTGCACGTAATTTATTTACAGATTACTTGGATGATGTCAGTACAGTTTATGCTGACCCAGAAGATATTGAGCAATTTCATGGTGAGTTAGGAGCAGAATTAGCGGATCGTAGTATTGATGTTTTGAATGTCAGTGCATCAGAAATTAGTACACCGGGACGTCAACGTGGAGATAGTTCAACGAATGATTCTTATGCTTATGCGGGAATTACTTTGTTGTATTACTTTGGTGATTTGCGTTGTCCGACTTATGGGACGCGTGGTCGTCGGAAGTAGGTTCTGAAAGATATTAGACTTTAGATATTAGATGTTAGACAAAGAAAGTCTAACATCTAATATCTTTTCTTAAATCCAATTCAACTTCACATTCTCCACGCCTTTCTCTTCCAGTATAGCTTTAATATTTGCTACCTCTTCCACATGCCCAGGGATTTTTGTCTCATGTGTTTCCACTACAGCCAATTCAAATTTCTTATAAGTTTCCTGTGCTAAAATATGTTTGAGTATTTCAATTTCAGCACCTTCTACATCTATTTTTATTAGTGCAATTTTAGCATCTAAATCATTAATGAAAGCTACTAAATCAATGGCTTCTACCATGACTTTATTGCTTTCGCTGACATTAGATTTATTGCTGATGACTGAGGAACTGACTGTTAATTCTAATTCATCTTCAGAGCGGGACTCATGAAAATAAAAAGGGATTTCCGTATTCTCAATCCAAACTGCTTTTTGATGTAAAATGACATTCGGAAAGTCTTTAAATCTTTTCTCCAAACGCGCAAAAGCCGCAGGGTCTGGTTCAAAAGAATAGACAGTCGCACCAGTTTTTGCAAATTGATTGGTAATATCTCCCACATTCGCACCGCAATCAATAACAATAGAACCTTCCCCAATTTTCGCCAATAAAGGACGTAATTTTAATAAAGAAATGACCAACGCGCCATTGTTTAAAATCTTTCTTTTGAGAAGAGGGAAGTTGAGCATGGTGGTTTGTTTTTAGACTTGCGAGTAAATTAATTTTGCAAGTCATGATTCAATTTGGTTAAGAGGTTGTGAGGTTGCGGGTTGTGAGTTCAATAAATTACCTTAACTCGCATTCCTGTCGCAAAGAAAGGCAATATTTTTAAAACCTCACAACCCATAACCCTCAACCACTCAACCCTTTACTCCACCACCACTTTCCCCATTTTCATCTTCTCACTTCCAATAATTTTATACAAATAAGCACCACTCGAAAGTCCGCGCATCGAGACAGAACCAATACCACCAGCGATAGTCGTACTAATCACCAAGCGACCTTTTGCATTATAAACTTGAACTTTTAAATCTTCATTCAAATCACTGACAATTTGTAAATCTTCATTTGTTGCGATAGGATTAGGGAAGATGGCGAAGTGATTTGGCAATGCCTCAAAGATAATGGTACGTACTTCTGAAAACTGAGCAGTACCGTCCAAATCCACTTGGCGCAAACGATAGTAAGATTTACCGCGCAATGGTTTTTCGTCAAAGATTTGATAAGTCAAAGTATTTGAAATCGAAGCTTGTGCAGGTACTCTTCCAATCACTTCAAAGTCTTCTCCATTAGAACTCCGTTCGACCTCAAACTCTTTATTGTTTTGCTCATTCATTGTCGCCCAATCTAATTGAACTTGCCCTTTTTCTGTCAGAGCAGCACGGAAATACAACCATTCAACAGGCAGAACTGTGCTTTCATCTACAACCACAAATTGGCTAAAACTTGTGATACCATTATCGGTACTAAAAGTAACATCGCCACTCGCCCCAGCTGTCACTGCATCCGCAAAATCAATCGAAGTACCCCAAGTTGCCAAATCATCATTAGACTCGCGTTTGTAGAGTTTAAACTCAGAAGCATCTTGACCGCCAGCAACTTCAATACCAGCAAATTTAATGCTCTCTAAGGCGTCGAAAATCGCATTGTTGCCGTAGTTGTTGATGACCCAATAAGTATCGCCTGTAGGCATTGCGTTTGGTAATTGGTCAGGATTTAAATCGATGCGTGTCGCGACTAATTCCCCGTCAGGATATGTGCCGCTTGCAGGAAAAGTTAAGGTCAAATCAGTATCAGTGAAAATCTTTTCACCGCCTGTTGTAATATCCATTTTAAAACTTTCTCCACCTCCGACAGGCGCAGTAGAAGTACTACGCGTGGCATCGCCGTTCATTATGCCATTATTGAATTGTCCGCGGTCATAGACCGTCGTTCCATCTTCATTAAATTGGAAATAACCCATTAAATCTGCATCCGAAACTTGGTCTAAAGTCAGGTGTCGCATCTGTCTGATTTCGTCTTGTGTCAAGGCGCGTTTCCAAAATTCTACCTCGTCAATTGTTCCTTGAAAAAGGTCATCAATTGCACCACTTTTATAACGCGCACCAATCAAAATATCACGACCAATACTATTGATGCTACCAGTCATGTTAACGGTGCTTTCCAATTCTCCATTGAGATAAACTTTCAATTGACTGCCGTCATAAGTTCCAACAGCATGATACCATTCGCCGGCAACTAAACTCGTCGTTGACACAGCATCCCAAGGTGAAACTTCTCTATGCACAACTAATTTTCCACCTTCAATACCTAAGAAATATTGCCCTGTAACATAACGGTCAAATTTGGAAATGATATAACCGTCCATATTGTCAACCGAAGGTTTAATCCATGCTGCAAAAGTAAAACTCTCGGTTCCGTTAAAATCTAAATCATCTGGTCTACCAAGATTAACGTAACCCGTAGTACCAGGACTCAATGCCATGTCTGGAACATTCTCTGGCGTACAATCAGAAGGATGAACCGTAATGAAATCAGATAATGTCTGTGTATCCGTTCCATTTGCGTCGGTGACTGTTAGGGTCACATCATAAGTACCTTCTGCACCAAAAACAACGCTTGGGTTGCGGTCCGTTGATGTCGCAGGTGTTGCACCTGGAAAAGACCATGCATAAGTCGCGCCTGTCAATGCCGCAGAACGGTCATAAAATTGCACAGGTTCACGCGCACAATAAACGTCTAATTTATCAGCAGAAATCTGGGCGAGGGTAGAAGATGTTTCAAATAAATCGACTTCCCAAACAGAACGACTTGTTCCATTACGCAACTTATTTCCACCGTAAAACGGAATTAATTTCGTGGAGTAAGTATATGCAGGCAGACTATTGCTGTATAAAGCCCAGTCGGTCATATCGCGATTGCGGTAGTAAACTGTACGGCGCGTACCAAGGTAAATACCTCCATTCGTACCGCGTTGAAGGACTATATTTGTCACGTGCTCTCCGTCTAAAATACTTGTAGTCCAGTTTGTCCAATTTAGACCGCCGTCATCGGAATAGTAGACCTTTTCACCGTCTAAAGAATTGTAACCACCACTTTGAGGAGTCCGAGCAATCCAAACATTCAAAGGGTTTTCGGCATCAACGACAACATCTAAAGGCGCCCACAGACTACCAGAGAAAGGAAGAGTGAGTTGTGTCCAAGTTGCGCCAGCATCGATTGTTTTGTAGAGATTTTTCTGGTCCCACCAGCCAGGATAAGTAGAGACATACATTGCATCAGGATTTGAGAAACAAATATCCATAGCAACTATTTGTTCTCCAAAATCATGTATCATTGAAAATGTACCACCGTCGTCCTCCGTTTTCCAAAGAGCATTTTCTGTTGCGGTATAAATAATATTAGGATTATTGGGGTGGAAAAGCATATCACTACTTGCTCCTGTGACATAAGATGCATTGGTCTGTTGCGCAAAAGAGTAATTTGAGAAATTGGTATTTCTATCGCCTGTCAAGACACGTTTCCCCGCATCCATATAAACCGTTTTTTCTTTAGCAGGATTAACAAAACCCCGCACATTATCACCACCTGCACCTCCAATCGCTGTCGAAATCCAGCCATTGATATAAGTATCACCATCTTTTATCATCGTAGAGTTGTGATAAGTCCCACCGACCATGACATCTCCGTCTTGAAAACCAGCACCAAAACCCCAAAAATCTGTCCCCGCAATACCATACATACGACGTGTGAAAGAAGCACCATTGTCATCAGAGTAATAAATTCCTCCGTCACACGCGACCCAAATATCTCCATTTGCTAAGTAGCGTAAATCGTGAATATCTGCATGAATATAAGTCGCTTTATGTGGGTGACTCCATTTGGCTGGGCAGTCCCAAGTCGCGCCACCATCCAGCGTTTCCCAACGTTGAATACCCGCGACAGAAATATGGTCTGCATTGGTTTTTGAAATATCCATTGCCATATCATAATAATATTGACCACCATCGCTATCTCCATTATCTGCATAGCCCATCATGTTTGGATTAGTAGTAGAAGCAGCGCCACCAGGTTGAGGACCACAACAGTTGAACGTCCAAGTTTCGCCAGCATCTGTACTTTTGTAAATACCAAATAAGCCACTACCACCATTTACCGCACCAGAGGCATGAGCAATAACTAAATTTGGGTCAGCAGGACTGACTGCAATCTCTGTCCGACGTTGGTGTTCATCCGCGCCGAGATTAATGATATTACAAGTCATTGGATTGTTTGCAGTCCATGTATTTGAGCCATTTGTCGTCCCGTTATTTGAGCCTTTACTGTCTGTTATTGTTGTGCCTGTATTTTCATCTACCTTCCAATAATGGAGCAAGTCTGTATAGTTTGAATGCGTATTGTCTACAGTAGAACAAACATTGCTGGCAATAGTCGCCGCGTCCAAAACTGTTGACCAAATCCGAACATCAGAAACCTGAGCATTCAAACCAAAACCATAGTTTAAAGTACCGTCTTGAAATAAAGCTAAATCTAATGCTGTTGCCGTACTATTGGTTAAGATGTCGTTGCTGCTGCTGACTTGTGTACCATTTTGATAAAGCGTTTTAGTTCCGTCTTGGTCGTAGCTAATCGCGATATGATGCCATTCATTATCATTGATTGTATTTCCATTTAAGTCAATGCGATTTGAACCATCGCCGATATTAAACTTCCAACCTGAACCATTCGCTGCAACCACAAAACCTGCATTAGCTCCACTTGCCCAATTTTTATTAGAAATGATAGAAGGGTCACCTGACCAACCTGTAGATTTAATACGCAATTCTATCGTAAAATCGGCATTTGCGCCCTCACCCAAATTAGGATTTGAAGCAAAAGAAACATAGTCAGAACTAGCGCCTGCATTCTCCAATGCATTGAAAGTAGTGGAAGAAGAAGAACTAATGCCAGGCCAGCCATTCCCTTTCATTACCCATGTCAAACCACTATCCGTTGACTTATAAAACTCGGTATGTTCTCCCTCTTTTTTGACTGCGTAGACTATAGTATTATTTGTTGGATGAAATTCCAATTCTTGCCATTCCCCACCTTTTAATTGTGTGAAATTTGCACCACTATCTGACGTTCTAAATAAGCCATTATCGGCACAGACAAATAGCACATTATTTTGAGTAGGATGCATGACAATGTCATTTGCATATCTATCATCTGCATTAAAAGTCGCATTGCCAACTACAGTCCAAGATACACCTGCATCCGTTGTTTTGTAAAGGTCGCCTTTGGCAGAAAAGTAAACCGTATTAGCGTCCGTGTGGTCAATTTCTAAAGCACGACAGCTTGTCAATGGCAAATCATCTGTTACTGGCAGCCAATTTAGACCATAGTCTGTTGATTTGTAAACACCTGCCGATGCCGTACCTGCCCACATGGTATTCGCATCCGAGGCGGACTGTTCAATAGTGTAAACATGACCTGCACCTGGCGCATAACTACGTCCTGCTGCATCGTGGTCATAATCTACTGGTCCTATACATTCCCAATCTGTTCCTGTCACGGCTGTACTCTTAGTTAAAGCGCGGCGTTCCAGGTACTTTGCTTCGTTATTAAGGACTTTTGTCTTGTCAATACTTCCGTCATTCCAAAATAAACCATTGACATCACGAGAGATGTTCCGCATCCAGTGTTTGTAGTATTGCGTATGTTGATTTTTGATGAAATCGTGGGCGAGATAATATTCTTCGTAGAGCGTTTTTACCTCTCCGGGGTCTGCTTCATTTGAGTACATGAGTTGTACCCAATCTGGTAGTGTCGCGTTGTCAGAAGTATTGTACTTAGTCTCTTGATGCTGTGCTGAAAGGGAGAAAGAGCAAAAGACAAGAGTAGCCATTAAAAGCAAGTGGGACGCTTTCATGATAATAGTTTTTAGTTCTTTAAAACCTGTATCGTGTTGTTTTTAAAGAACGGTTCATTTTAAGAAATAATAATCAATTAATTGCAGGCGATGAATTTTGTCTAAACGAGGATTTGTACAGAATGGGGTAGGAGTATAATTTTAAATTTTCTATCCTCTTTGAGCGATGTTGCAAAGATATAAATTTATTTGTCAAATATTTAAAAAATAATAATAGGTTTTACTGTAAGGTATTAATCTAAAATATTGGCAGATATAGAGTAATATGTGTGCGTTTAGAACAATATAAGTACGTAACACTATTTATCTGGACATTTTGACAGGATGTTTTTCCGCTATTTTCCTCTTAAAAATAGTTCCGTGATGCAGACCATGCAACGATTTTTAAGAGAAAACTATCAAAAAAATCTCTCTGTCAAATTTATCCACATAAATAATGTCACGTACTTATGTATCGGAAAAAATGTTTAACTTTACAGTATTATCCGTCTGTTTAATTGATAAGATAAGACAGCATTTTATACCAAAAAGAAAACTAACAAATATGAGAAATCAAATAATATTGGCAGTAGTTGCTTTATTCTTTGCAATTCCGTCCAATGCACAATGTCCAAGTAGTTCCCGTGGAAATATTCACGTCGTCCAATCAGGTCAAACACTTTACGGTATTGCCAAAATGTATGGTACTAGTGTTGCAGAATTAAGCCGTTTAAATCGTCTTACAGATAATACTTTAATTTCAGTTTGTTCCGAGTTAAATGTTCCTCAATTAGAATTCACTGCACGCAGTACACAGTCGCAGCAAAATACGCGCCCAGTACCAACAGAATACACTTCTCCTACACAGCGGATTGCTCCACAAACTAATACAACAAGTTACGCTTCACGTCTTGCAGCAAGTCGCGGTACACACATTGTCGCAGCAGGAGAGACACTACAAAGTATCGCAAATTTCTATGGTTATACAACCGAGAGAATGATAGAAATGAATAGCTTAGCGATAAACTATCAACCAAATCCAGGTGCTGTCTTAGTTGTCAGTGAATGCTACTTTGAACAAGGATACACTGGTGAAAAAGGAAAAGTTGGAAATACTGAAACTGGAACATGGGGACAACAAGAAAGAACACAACCCAATCCGCAGCCAGACCCTCGATATAACCCATCTACACAAACTCAAACAAATAAACCTCAACCAGAAACTAATCCTAACGCACCACAACCTGCGGCGGCTTCTTATATGAAGTCAGAGGAATTGGCAATGATTGATGAGATAAATTTAGTTCGTTCAAATCCAGTAGCTTACATTCCTTATGTTGAAGAATATAAAGCAAAAATCTTACGTGGAGAGGGTTTTGGCTCTATTGCTGTTTGTGATGAATTGATTGCAGAATTGCGTAATACACCTGCTCGCTCGGTATTAAAACCAAGAGAATGCCTCTACCGCGCTGCTCGTAATCACGGCGAAGACCAACGCCCAACAGGCAGTGTAGATCATGTAGGTACAGATGATTCTTATCCTTGGGATAGAGTTTTACGTGCTTGCCCAGAATTGACAGACGGTAATGAAAACCTTGTAGGTGGACCTTCTACGGTTCGTGAGTCAGTTATGATTTTGTTGATTGATGATGGTATCCCCAATCGAGGACACCGCAAAACCATGCTACAAAAAGAATGGCAATATGTAGCGTGCTACAAAATTGGAAAAGTAGGAATGATGCCAAATAGCTGGGTGCAGAAATACGCTTACTAAAGAGTTGCAGAGTTGTGAGGTTGCGGGTTCTGAGATTACCATTCTATCTTGTTCACCGACCTCACAACCCACAACCTCTCAACTCTACAACTCTTAACTTTTAAATAACAAAAGAACTTAAACGCTATACTACTTGAAATCCAAAAGATTACGTTACTTTTGCGCTTTATTTTAGCAACACGCCTTTTCGAGAACCGCCTTTAATTTCATTTTCCAAATTTATAATATAAACATGAAAAAATTTCTTCTACTCCTTGGCGGTATTTTATTCTTAAATCTCAATTCTATTTCAGCTCAAAAACTCTTCCTCGGGCCAGAGTTGGGCGTTAATTTATCGCCTACAATCGAAACTGGAAATGCTCAAAACTACCAATTGGGAGTTAATGGTGGATTGCGTTTGAGCTATGCCTTTAATGATAAATTTTCTTTGAGGTCAGGTGTTTATTTTACTCAAAAACACCAATCATTTGACTCTACATCTGTTGGGTCTGTTTTAGATGTTATCAATGGTGCACTAGGTGGTTTTGGTGGCGGTGGCTTTGATGCCGAAGAATTACTCTCTGGCATAGGCGGTGCAGGCTTCAACTTAGATGTTAATCGTCAATACGAAGGAACAATCAAAGCTAATTTTATTGAAATTCCATTAATGGTAGAAGTGAAGACTGGGAAGGTCGGATTTTCTCTTGGTGGTTACGCTGCTTACATGGTGAGCGCAGAAAGTAATACGACGATAACGGAAACGACTCCTTTATTACAGGTGATAGACATTGAAGAATTATTAGGCGAAGTTGGTGGTGGAGTAGGTGGCTTGTTTAACTTATTTTTGCCTGCAGCGAATGGGGTGACAACAGAAATAGACGATTCAAAAGGTAACTATAATGCTTTTGATTATGGTATCAAAGGTGGGATTTCTTATACTTCTTCTGATAATTTGATTTTTAATTTATCGTATCAGCATGGCTTGAGAGATTATCGTTTTAATCGTCCTGTTGATTTAGAAGAAACGCCAGATATTAATGAACAGACTTTTGAGCCTTTCAAAAATATAAACTTTACAATGGCTTATCAGTTTGGTTTGAAAAAGAAAGCAGATAGTGTATTTACTCCGTAAGTTCAACTTATAAATAGGATTGGACTTTGGACAAAAGATATTAGACTTTAGATGTTAGACTATTCAAGCGAAAAATCAATCTTTCGACTTTTAAAAACATTGATAATCAAAGAAATACGCATTACATTAATATTACTGTTCAGTAATCTAATATCTAAAATCTTTCGTCCAAAGTCTAAAAATAGGATTACATACTTATAAATGTAAAGAGTCTTTTAGAATTACGATTTACATTCCTAATACCGTGTAGCAAAAGTTTAATAAACTTCTGTTCACAGTACTAGTAAATAAAAAGCCCTTCTTATTCATTGAATAAGAAGGGCTTTTATTTATTATCCCAGTAATAACCAAAAGAAAAGCAGCCGAATGAACGGCTGCTTTATTGCTAACGGGATTAAATTCGAAAAACTGTGAATGCCCGGCTAATAGTTCTTTGCCCGGCAATCTCTATAGAGATGTAATAAATACCGTCCTGTAAATCTGACACATCAATTTCCTCCGGTTCAATCGACAGACTGTTTACGACGGATGTTCTCAAAAGTTGTGCAAAGTTATTATAAATTTTCACATGCGCGGTCTGTCCCGCGTATTTTTGTAGAGGTAAATACAACTTTTGTGAGGAAGGGTTAGGATAGGGGATGAATGCTTCTAAATCTAGCGTGAAAAGCACTTTTTTCGCTTCACTGTATACATGGCTTCCATTATTATATATTTGTTTAACACGATAAATGTTCTCTCCAAGAGGTGGATTTTCGTGTTTTATACGATATACATTTGGTAGATAGCCATCTGTAAGACTTTCCTGTTGCCCTAATTCCACAAAATTGACACCATCTAAAGAGTGTTCAATAATGAAATTTTTATTTTTATATTCAGTATTTGTAGTCCAGTGTAGTTCTACTTCACGTGCGTAAGGTTGTGCTACTAAATCTAAGATTGGACTAAAACGATTGTTTCCATTCCCACAGTCGTTACCGCTAACAACAATAGAATAATCTTCAAATTCTCCCCGTACAATGTTTGTACAGGCATCTGGGATTTCATCAACATTTGAGGCAACTCGCATTCCTGTTGTACCTGTAGGGGCAGAGGACGGAATTTGTACATCAAAACTTATTTCTGAACCAGATATTCCATCCGCAACTAACTCTCCTGTATCTTCAAAATCTCCATCTTGATTAAAGTCAATCCAAACTTTCCAATTCATATCAAAAATAAGCCAAGAGAAATCAGGAGTCAGACTTAGTTCATAAGTATTTCCAGCTTCTACATTGGCAAATCTATCTGTAAAGTCGCCGTATCTTTCTTTAAAACTACTATGATCTAAATCTGCAAATTGTACGCGTGAAATCCATTGCCACCAAGGCTCTGTACCTCTTGCTTCACAGTAAGTTGGTGTTGGATTTGGATTTGTTGGGCTAGGATTGGTCGTAGGACCTCCACCAGAACCAGCTTCGCTACCCAAAATAATAGTATAATCTTCTACTTCACCTTCCGCGTACGAATAGCAGGGAGCTGGAAAACTATTACCACGCAATGCGATACGCATACGAGTTGCACCTAGTTCTACATTGGCTGGCACTTCAAAAAATGCATTAACAGTGGTATTGTCGCTTTTAAAAATAATTAATTCTCTCTCGTCATTAAAATCTCCGTCTCTATTGTAGTCAATCCAACCCACCCAATTATTTGTAACGGACTCATTACCAGGTGTTAAGTGAGCTATATAAACACTGCCTGGTGCTAAAGTGGCAGACTCTGATGTAAAGTCCGCATAGCCTTCTCTTGAAGATTCATGAGATAAATTCTCCAACTCTATTTTTCTGATGAAAAAGTTATTTGGATTATCTCCCTGCATTGCGCAGTAACCAGTAGGCGCATTCGATACGGGTTCTTCGTTTTCTATTATTTCTTTAACAATTGCATTACTTATCCCTTCATAGTCATCACAGCCAGCGCGACGTGCAAGACGTCTAAAATAACTTGTTGTACTTAAAAATGTTGGATTAAAAGTAACAGAGTTCGCATTTGGTATATTTGTCCAATTTCCTGACAGGGAAGGCGCCGATTGCCATTGGTATTCTAGAGTTCCAGTGCCGCCTACAGGTGAAGAATTACTAGTTATAGTACTTGGATTAAAAGCCTCACATCTACTTTCATCTCCACTAATTTCACCACCAGAAAAAACATTATCACAGCCACCACCAGGAGGAGGAGGAGGGCTGCTTATAAAAATACTAACTTGATTTGAAGGCAAATTTAGGTTTCCAGCAGTATCCGTTGCTTGTCCAAAAGGCAAGCTAATACGAACATTTCCAACTACAAGCGGAAAAACATCTAAAGTGTAGTTGGCACCACCACCTACTATTGACTCTACTGTTCCATTGGTAACTTGAAAATCATCTGCTGTCAAACCAATAACAGGCTCACTAAATGTAGCTGAAATCCTTAGGCTTCCTCCTGGATTAAAACCAGCAAAAGTTAATTGACAAGTTGGTAGGCTCGTATCCGCTTGTTGACCGTTTCCTTCGACATCTACATACATGAAATCCGAAATTTCATGAAAAATTCCTTCATTCATCAGACTACCGTAATCATAAGCTGTGAAACGTAATAAATATCGCCCTGGAGTATCAAATTCAACCGAAGGATTGGCAACGTTTTCATTGCTAAATGTAACATCATCTGGTCCCTCGATAAGTTCCCATTCGACAGGGAAACTATAGTTGTTTACACCATTCTGAAATACTTGTCCACTAAGGTCCAGCTCTGTATCCGTTGTTGCTGTGCGATCATCACCAGCCTCTGCCCAGTATCCTGTATTGGTATGATAAGGGAGTTGTATCGTTGCAGGAAATTCATGACGCCATAAATTATAGCGTCCTTCCCAGTATGCCGAAGGGTGCGTATGACCTAAGTCTCGGGCGTGAGCAATTATTTTATTAGCTCGCAATTCATTTAGAGCTGCAAAACTTGTTCCTGCTGGCGTAATATCATCTGCATAGCTGACAATAGCTAATGTCGGTCCCATGTAACGACGTGCAAAATACGCAGCATCGTAATAACGAGATGCTGAAAGAGTCTGCGCATAATGAGTTGCATTATTCTCCAAAAAGTCAGAGCGTTGGACATAATAAGGGAAACCGCTTGCTTTACCTTGGTCATAGCCTGCATGTCTACACATGGCAGGATTACTTATCGAAAGAGATTTTACACGGTCATCAAGACCAGCAGCTATTAATGCTAATCCTCCTCCTTGACTTACTCCCGTGATGCCAATATTTTGACCGTCAAAGTCGGACCTCGTGTACAAATAATCAATCATTCTTAAAGTTCCTAGTATTGCATAACGATAATAATAATTATCTCTATCATTAATAATATTCGGCTCATAAGCGGAAGGGTCTACTTGATCAGGTTCTGCATTGTGAACAGAAATGGTAGCAGAGATAACACCAGCTCTATTAGCTACAAAGCTTTGAGGACTAACAGTATTCGCAGCACTACTAAAAGGAGGTAAGGTGATGATTGCAGGGAAATTGCTTCCACTATTGGGGATACTAATATAACCGTAAACGCGTCTATTATCAACATTAGCAAGATTGATACGGTAATTAGTAACTTCACCATCGTTTGAATGATACGTTAATTGAGGATCAAGGGGAATAGAGGCAGATATGTTTTTTTGATTGTCCCAAAATTGGTCAAAATCTGAAGGCTCCTCACTAAATAAGTCAATATTTTGACTATCAAAAACAGCCGCTGAAGTTTTTGTAACTCCATTGAGACTTACTTCACACAATACTACTTCTGCACTTGCTCCTTGGAATGGAATAGTAGCAGGGGCGTTTGCAAAAACGGCTATACTACCCGTTTCAATAGCAGGGGTGATATTATCATATTTTAATTTGTAGGTTGCTGTCCCACTTTGTGAAGAGTTTAGAATAAACTCTGCCGTTTCTCCAATATCGTAATTTGCTGTCGTACGGTCGGCTTTCAGACTAAATTGAGCAAAAATAGAAATAGATAAAAATAATAATGCAACGCAGAGTAAGCCCCTCAATTTGTGTTGAGTGATGAAAAACATAGTATTTGTTTTTTTTAATACAAGCGAACACTCAGAGATACCTAAAAAAAGATATACCAAGTTTAGCTGGTACTACTAACATTGAAAATAGAAATTGCATTAAAGAAGGGGGGAGACTCTTTAAAGTCAATATAATTAATACGTGAAGTTTGATTATTGAAAATGGGGAGTATTTTGAGATGGGAGGGTATTCTCAAAATTTAACTTAAATCTACAATTACAAAAATAAAAAATAGTTGTCCAATTATCTTAATTTTGATGTGTTTTCTCTTAAAAATACGTATAAACAGTTAGTAAAATGGATATAAAAAGTCAATTATTGGCAGAACACTCAAGAGCAAATGCAGATTTGATAAAAGAATGGGTAGGTACCGATAGAGACCGGTTTGCAGTATTAGTTAATTTATTTTTAGAAAATGAATACAGAATTTCACAGCGAGCAGCTATGGTATTGGGGCACATTCATGATAGGTATCCTTATTTACTCCAACCTTTTTTACCTGAAATAATTAAACACTTACGCAAGCCTGATATTCATGATGCTGTCAAGCGTAACATTGTACGCATATTACAAAACGTAGAAATTCCAGAAGAATATTATGGTGAAGTAGCAGATGTTTGCTTTACTTGGTTAGAAGACCCCAATATCGCTGTAGCAATTCGAGTCTTTTCAATGTCCGTTTTATGGAATATTTGTAAAGAAGTTCCTGAACTGATGCCTGAACTAAGGGCGACAATAGAAGATTGGTTGGATTACGGGTCAGCGGGATTTAAAAGTCGTGGGAAAAGAGTATTAAAAATGATATCTGACTATGAAAATAAGAATAGTACAACTTGAATCTCCCACAAAAAGGGGACTTTTACGATTTCTAGCTGAAAAAGATTGAAAATATTGCAAGTTTTCGAATTGAATTAAGTTTCTTTGCATCCTTATCAGAGGTAACTAGTTTTTTTATAATATGTTACCTTTATATTTTATTAGAGAATCTACCACATTCATACATCTTGAGAAAACTAGGAATTTTGCAATGTCAGCTGGCTGACTTATAGCTGCTGAAAAAGCATTGTTTATTATTATCAGAATTCCGAAAATACACATCACACCCTTTAATCACCTTAAAGATATTTTTCTTGTAATTATCTGATAAACAGATACTTGCGAGGAATTTGTTGGACGGTAAATTTATCAATTTTAGAGTTGAAATTTTTATCAATAAAACAGAAACCTGATTATTCAAATATTTCGGTGCAAAAAAAAGTGTTTGAAATTCTAATTTTGAGCAATGGAAAGAAAACAGGGCTGTAAAATGTCCGAGTCTTACCGTTTTTGCAGAGATTCAATCAAGCTTGGTCAGTTTGCTGACAAGAGAGCTTGAATCCTTATAACGAAACATTAAATAATTATTAATATTGCACGTTTTTACCCCTGCCGGGTGAAAATTTTGGACCATAATACATTAGGCTTGCTCAATTCTCAAAATCAAGCCTATTTAATAAAATCGGATTTTATGGCACGTTATCTACTTATTTTTTCTTTTTTACTAATGGGACTGGTGTCTGCTACCGCTCAGTCCGCCCTGTCGGGTAAAGTAACCGACGCTGATACGGGAGAACCGATTCTTTTCGGAGATGTAGTACTTTATCGTAATGGTGCTCTTGTAACAGGAGAGCAAACTGACTTTGACGGTAACTTTATTATTTCACCTATTGACCCTGGTACTTATGAAGTTGTCTTCAAGTATGTTGGTTATGAAGACGTGAAGTATGAAGGTGTATTAATTAATGCTGATAAAGAAACAACCTTAGATGCTACTTTGGCATCAGGAGTAACTCTTGCAACAGCAGTAGTTAGAGAATTTAAAGTTCCTCTAGTTGAGCAAGACAACACTACACAAGGTGCGTCTTTGACGAGTAAGGACATCGCGAATCTTCCGTCGAAAAACATTAATGGTATCATCTCGCAAGTAGCAGGTACTAATTCTGCGGATGAGGGAGATGCGGTATCTATACGTGGTTCTCGTTCTGACGGTACTTTTTACTACATTGATGGTATTCGTGTATCGGGTAACTTAATACCTCAGTCAGAGATTGAGCAATTACAAGTTATTACAGGTGGTATCGGTGCTAAGTATGGTGATGTAACAGGTGGTGTTATCTCTATCACGACTAAAGGTCCTTCAGCTAAATTTGGTGGTGGATTTGATATAGAGACTTCGAGATACTTAGATCCTTATGGTTATAACTTAGCATCTGCTTACTTGAACGGTCCTATCATTAAAAATAAAGAGGGTAATGCTTTATTGGGGTATCGTATTTCAGGTCAGTACAGATACTTAGAAGATGATGATCCATCTGCTGTAGATATTTTCCGTATTAATGATGAGGCTTTAGCAAGATTGGAAGAAACACCTACTTATGTAGGAGGTCCTACCGCTGATTTTTTGACAGAAGAAGATGTTGATGTTTTAGACATTCAGCCATTTGAACAAAATGAACGTTTAGATTTAACTGCAAAAATTGATGCACGTTTGAGTGATGCTATTGATGTTGCAGTAACTGGTACTTATTCTGGTGAAATCGACTTTTTTACTCCAGGGGAAGCAAGTGCAACAGCGGCAAACTGGCGTTTATTAAATGCGCATAATAATCCTTTTACAGATGAGAAACGTTACCGTGGAAACTTCCGTTTCCGTCACCGTTTAGGTAAATCATCTGAAGGTACAGCTAATGCAGACGATGCTAAAGCTGCCAAAGGAAATGCTATCCGTAATGCGTCTTATACTATTCAAGCAGGTTTAGAGCAGTTTGATTATAAGCTAGGAGATCCAAGACATGGTGAAAATCTATTTAACTATGGTTATGTTGGTTCTTTTGATGCGACATACGAACCTGAGATTGGACTTGCTCGTGATGACGCAGGTAATGTAATTATTGACGAATTTGGTAACCAAGTAATCGAGCACCAAGGTTATCGTCAAGAGCCAGGAGAAGGTGGATTTGTCGCAGGTGATATTAACCCTGTTTTAGCAAATTATAACCAACCAGGTCTTGGTGATCCAGCATTAAATGGACGTACTTCAGATTTATTTACTGATAGTTATAATTTTCATACTAATGTAGGTACAGTATATAACTTTTACAATATTAGAGATGAACAAACATTAACGGGACAAGTAAATGCTAGTTTTGATTTATTGCCAGGCGGATCAGAGAAAGGGAAGCACAGTATCGAAATAGGTTTACTATATGAGCAAAGAACAAACCGCTCTTATGAAATGTCACCTCGTGAATTGTGGACAGTAGCAAGACAACAAGCAAACGTTGGTTTTGACGGTGTTGATACGAGCAATCCCCTTAATGAAGTTTATGTTAATCCTGCAGATTTTACTGACGTATCAAACGAGCCTGTTCCTGGTTGGACTCCTGTTCAATTATATGGAGCTGGTGGTGGTGTATTAGGAAATGATAATTTCTTTGAAAATATCAGAGAGTCTTTAGGCGTAGACAGATTTACAAACGTAAACACGGACGCTTTAACGCCAGACCAGTTGGCCTTAGAAATGTTTACTGCTGCTGAGTTAAATACAGAGTCGAGACTAGGTTTTGACTACTACGGATATGATTACTTAGGTAATGACTTTAATGGTACATTTGAGGACTTCTTTACAAGAAAAGATGAAGCAGGAAACTTAACACGTCCAGTTGCACCTTTCCGTCCTACTTATACTGCTGCATACATCCAAGATAAATTCAAATTTAGAGATATTATTATCCGTGCGGGTTTACGTGTAGATAGTTATGATGCTAATACGAAAGTATTAAAAGATCCATACTCTTTATATGAGTTAGAAACAGCAAGCTCTTTCCAAGAGAAATTTGGTATTGCTAGCCCTAGTACAATTGGAGACGACTTTGCCGTTTATGTAGACTCTCAAGAAGGTACTTCAGTGAGAGCATACCGTGACGGAGATACTTGGTTCTTCCCTTCAGGTGTACAAGCAAATAGTCCAACAGAGATTTTTGGTGGTACTATCGCACCCGGAAAGAGAGTAGACCCTGACTCAAATATCAGAGATGAAAACTTTGATATTAACACGTCTTTTGAAGATTACAAGCCACAAGTTAACCTTATGCCTCGTATCGCATTCTCATTCCCGATTAACGAGGATGCAAACTTCTTTGCGCACTACGATATCTTAGTTCAACGTCCACCAACTAATAACGTGGCAAGTCCTTATGAGTACTTAAACTTTGATAGTCGTAATCTTACTGCGAACAGCCCAAAAGCGAACGCAAACTTGAGACCAGAGAAAACGATTGATTATGAGGTTGGTTTCCAACAGAAAATTAGTAACAGTTCTGCATTGAAAATTGCAGCATACTACAAAGAGTTGAGAGACATGATTCAGATTCGTATTTACCAAAATATTGAAGCAATTACGAATTACTATACTTATGACAACTTGGATTTTGGTACTGTTAAAGGTTTCTCTTTCCAATATGACTTGCGTAGAACAGGAAACGTTTCATTGAATGCGTCTTACACATTACAATTTGCAGACGGTACAGGTTCTGACGCCAACTCTTCTCGTGGTTTAGGATCTCGTGAAGTATTACGTGCATTGTATCCATTATCATTTGATGAGCGTCACCGAGTTAATCTTAACTTGGATTATCGTTACGCTTCTGGTAAAAAATACAATGGACCTGAATTATTTGGTAAGCAAATTTTTGCTAATGCAGGTGCAAACATCCAAGTAGTTGCTGTATCTGGTCGCCCATATACTGCTACTACAACACCTGAGGTTTTATCAGGAAGTCAGACAAAAGGTGGATTGAATGGTTCACGTTTGCCTTGGAGAAATACTGTAAACTTCCGTGTAGACAAAGACTTTGCTCTACGTCAAGCGAAAGAAGGAAGCAATGGATTAAACTTGAACGTTTACTTCCGTGTAGCTAACTTATTAAATACGGCTAATATTATCCAAGTTTACTCTGCTACAGGTTCACCGTTTACTGATGGTTTCTTAGAAACAGACCAAGCGCAGACAAACATTGCCGCAGGAGCAAATCCAGCAAGCTATTTGGCATCTTACCAATGGCGTTTATTAAATCCGAACTTTTTGAGCTTACCGCGCAGATTGTACATCGGTGCAAGAGTAGACTTCTAAGAAGGACACCTTGATAAGATTTTAGATTTTAGATGTTAGGCTATAATTACTAAATTGAAGTCTAACATCTAAAATCTAACATCTCTAAAAATATAACTAGAAATTTTTTAAAACTCGGAGCTATGAATTTTAGAAAGTGGTATTTAATGAGTTTGTTGGCTTTGTTCTTCGCTTTTTCAGCGAATGCACACATTAGCCCTTTAAACAACTCGCCGAATAACTCGACACCAAATACGGGGAATAGTAACCCAGAGAGTGTCGCTTCTTTTAGAAATGACTGTGTGAAGCCAGTAGCACAGATTGATCAGAATGTTAATAATGTACGTGCCCGTCTAACGACAGGTGGTGATGTATGGTGGGATCGTTCTGATGGTAAATATATTGTACCAAAACCACTAGAAGCTGGAGATAGAGAGGTTTCTTCTATCTTCGCAGGTGGTGTATGGTTAGGTGGTATCCAAGAGGGTGCATACAAAGTAGCTGCTCAGCAGTATGGTAATGCTGGGGCGGATTCACGTGACTTTTGGACTGGACCATTGAATCCAAGTGAAGACCCTGTATTACGTGGTACTACAGCTGATTCTATTTGTGAACAATGGGACCGTTTTTGGGTAGTAACAGGACCAGAGATTGAGGAACACCTGGATACTTACAACAGAGCTATTAGTACAGGAACAGAATATGACCCTGCTGACATTCCATTAGGAGTAAAAGGTTGGCCTGGTAAAGGAAATCCTTTTTTCGTTGAAATCAACAATTTTGAACTACCTAATACAACACAAGGTTTAGGTGCATTTTGGGATGAAGATGGAGATGAAAAGTACAATCCATTAATGGGAGATTTTCCGATTATCGAGATTGAAGGATGTGTGACTCCGCAATTCCCTGACCAGATGTTTTTCTGGATATATAATGATGCAGGTAATGTCCACACAGAGTCTAATGGTGACAAAATTAAAATGGAAATTCAGGTTCAATCATTTGCTTATGAAACAAATGATGCCTTGAATGATATGACTTTTCAACGTTATAAGTTGATTAACCGTGCCTCTCTTAAGATTGACTCTACATTCTTTGCAATGTGGGTAGATGCCGATTTGGGATGTTTTACTGATGATTACATCGGTTGTGATACGACACGTAGTTTAGCTTATTATTACAACGTTGACGCCGAAGATGGTGATGTTGGTACACAGTGTGGAGCAGTAGAAACTTATGGAACTACAATTCCAGCATTGGGTATTGACTATTTCCGTGGACCAAAAGAACCAATATTTGACGATATGGGTAACCCTGTATTGGATTCATTGGGCGAGCAACTTGAAGTAGAATTAGGAATGTCTTCCTTTACTTACTTTAATAACCCAGGTGAAGGACCTCCTCCAGGTGCGGAGACTGACCCTAATACGGTTCTTGAGTATTACCGTTACATGAGTGGATTATGGCGTGATGGTACACCATTTACAGAAGGAGGAAATGGATATGGAGGTACAACTCCTGTACAATATGTATTCCCTGATGAACCAGATGATCAAGCAGGTTGGTCAATGTGTACAGCAGCAGCAGCTAATAATCCTGAGTATGACCGTCGTACGGTACAGGCATCAGGACCATTTACTCTTTTGCCGGGTGCAGTTAATGAATTAATTGTTGGTGCGGTATGGGTTCCAGACTTTGATTACCCATGTCCAGATATGTCTCGTTTATTCAATGCAGATGATTTGGCTCAAAATCTTTTCAACTCTTGTTTTGATATTTTGGATGGGCCAGATGCTCCAGATGTAGACATCATCGAATTAGATCGTGAGGTAGTATTGATTTTGACAAATGATGAATTTACATCAAACAATGCAAATGAGTTATACACTGAACTTGATATCAATGCACCAGGTAATGAATTTTATGAATTCCAAGGTTACATCATTTATCAGTTAATCGATGGATTTGTATCAACAGGAGATTACGATAATCCTGACAAAGCCCGTATTATTGGACAAGTAGATATCAAGGATGGTATTTCTACATTATACAATTGGAATGCATTAGATGATACTCCAGATTTTATTGGTGAGTCAATATTTACTGCCGTAAAAGAAGTAGAAGGAGCAGACAATGGTATTCGTCATACATTTGTTATAGATAAAGATCAGTTTGCAGGTGGTAATAATGCGACTTTAATTAATCATAAGAAGTATTATTTCTCTGCTATTGCATACGGATACAACAATTGGCAAAACTTTGATCCTTCCTTTGGGGAAGGTCAAGCAAAACCTTATGTAGAAGGTCGTAGAAATATTAATACTTACATTGGTATTCCTCGTCCAATTACAGATAGAAATCTAAATTCTGCTTATGGTGACGGTGCTCAAATTACCCGTTTGGACGGTGTTGGTAATGGTGGGAATTTCTTAGATCTTACAGAGGAGACATTGGACAACATCAAAAACTCAAGTTCTTTTAATAGCAATGGAGGTCGTTTTGATGAACCAATTGTGTACAAAGAAGGACTAGGACCAATAGATGTAAAAGTCTATAACCCATTAGATGTTAGAGATGGCGAATTTAAGTTAGATATCTTAGACGAAGACTTTGGAAGCGACGGAGATTTGAAAAAGTGGAGAATGACTTCAGGCTCTAGTGTTGAGGTCGATTCTGAAAAATCAATAGATGCTCTTAATGAGCAAATCATTGGAGAGTACGGATTTACAGTATCTATCGGTCAAGTTTCCGAGCCTGGAGCACAATTAGACGATACGAATGGTGCTATCGGGGCAGTTGAAGAATATGCAGATGAAGACGCAACGCCTTGGTATGTTGGTATTCCTAACTTAGGAGGCGATCTTATTGGTAATTCACAATTCTTATCTTTAGGATTAAACTTCGCAGCGGCGGGTGACTTAAATGCAGAAGATCCAGATGGCGGTCTTGTAAATATTGGTAGTGGATTTTTCCCTTACAAATTAGCAGAATACCGTACAGGTCAAGTTCTTTACCCATTTGGTAATGTATCTCCAGCATGGCAGAATAACAGTAACAACTTGGTAAGAAATACAACTTCTTATGCAGATTTGAACAATGTAAATATTGTATTTACTTCTGATAAGAATCTATGGTCTCGTTGTGTTATTGTAGAAACATCAACTTCTCCAGTACTTCCTGCTATTGGAGGAGCGGAAAGTTTAGATCCACGACAATCACCAAGTGTAGGTTTAGATGATAATGACGGTGACGGTTTGCCTGATGCAGACAACACAGGTATGGGAATGGGATACTTCCCTGGCTATGCTGTTGATGTAGAAACAGGACAACGTTTGAATATCTTCTTTGGAGAAAACTCATCTTATGATTGTACAGACAATCCAAGTAATTGTGACTTTTTCACTGACGGTACACCAACAGGAGGAGACATGATGTTCAATCCAACATCTCAATTTTTCTCTCCATTTACAGATGCGACAAATCCTACTGCTTTTAACTTAGTATTAGGTGGACAACACTTTATCTATGTGACGAAGCAACCATACGATGAATGTGAGGCTATTGCTGAAGCTTTAAATGGTAACTCTTTAGCTAGAGTTAATGCATTGAAAGAGGTAACTTGGACTGGTGTACCATTCCTAAATCCTGGTGCAACACTTAAATCTTATGCAGACGGTTTAATCCCTGCAGATTTGACTATTAAGTTGCGTGTCAATAATGCTTACGATTACATGCAAGGAACAGAAGCTGAGGGTGGTACTAATCCTGCCTATGAGTTTGCTATCAATGGTAAACAAGCTGGTGACTTAGATGCAGTAGGTATTGAAAGT
Organism: uncultured Saprospiraceae bacterium; assembly: GCA_964595615.1. Classification (GTDB taxonomy): domain Bacteria; phylum Bacteroidota; class Bacteroidia; order Chitinophagales; family Saprospiraceae; genus JAHDCG01. The sequence continues at coordinate 9,467 of CAZQTE010000004.1, read as the reverse complement.
CAACTAGATGAAATTAACATTGTTCCAAACCCTTACTATGGTTTCTCTGACTACGATGGTAACAATACAGATAATGTAGTTAAGATTACTAATCTACCTGCTAAGTGTGTCGTTACAATCTATACTTTGGATGGTAAATTCATTCGTAGATATGATCGTGATGAAACAGGTCAGGCACCTGTTGGTTCGGGTATTGCGAAAACTCAAATCTTGCCAGATATCGATTGGAATATGAAGAATAGTAAGAATATTCCGATTGCAGGTGGTGTTTATTTGATACACGTAGATGCAGAGGGATTAGGTGAGCGTGTGCTCAAATGGTTCGGTACTAACCGTGCTCTTGACCCGTCTAACTTGTAGGAATAAAATTTTAGCAGATACTCTTTTACAAAAAAAAAAGAGTATCTGCTTCTTAAATAAATATTTTTTGAATCGATAAAAGAAGATAATTCATTTTATCTTGAGTCGAAATCTCCTTTATTAGGAGATATCAAAAATAAAGTAACAGCATAAACATGACTAAATATATTTACTTCATATTGTCTTTTGCATTAGTTTGTATGCTAGCTGAGACTGCTCAAGCAGGAAACCCTGACCGTCAAGGTGAGGCAGGAGCATTTGAGTTGTTGATGATGCCATGGGCACGTAGTGCAGGTTTACACAGCATGAATACAGCAAATGTATCTGGTGTAGACGCTCTTAGATTAAACATTGCAGGAGCTGCGCGTATTAATAAAACTCAGGTAAACTTGAGTCACGCAAAATATTTGCAAGGTTCTGGAATTGACATAAACGCATTTGGTTTATCTCAAAGGGTAGGTGAAAATGGCGCCCTTGCATTTAGTGTAATGGCATTAGATTTTGGTGATATTCCAATTACAACAACTAACCAACCAGAAGGAACTGGAGCAAATTTCTCTCCACGTTTTATTAATATTGGTGTTGGTTACTCTCATGTTTTCGAAAACAAAATATCTGTTGGTGTTTTATTTCGTGGAGTATCAGAAGGAATTGCCGACTTGCGCGCAAGTACATTTGCGGTAGATGCAGGTGTTCAGTATGTAACTGGTGAAGATGATAATTTTAAATTAGGTATCTCTTTACGTAACGTAGGTGGTACTTTACGTTTCCAAGGAGAAGGTATTGTTCGTAGTGTTGAGATTCCAAATGGAGGTTCTTCTTACAACTTAGCTATCGAGGAACGTACAGCAGAATTTGAATTGCAATCTCAGTTGAATATTGGAGCTTCTTATGATTTCCGTCTCACAGATGCACACCGCATAACACTGGTTGGTAATTTCACTTCTAATGCATTCTCTCAAGATCAGTTTGGTGCTGGTTTAGAGTACTCATTAAAAGATATTTTTATCTTACGTGGTGCATACCGTTACGAAGTGGGTTCTTCTAATATTAATGAAGCACCACTTTATTCAGGTTTAGCAGGAGGTTTTTCTCTTCAGTTGCCATTGAATAAAGAAGCAAAAGACAAAGGTCTTTTTGGTACTCAAGTTGGTATTGATTACGCTTACCGTGCTTCTAAAATCTTAGGTGGTACGCACAACATAGGTTTGCGTTTTGACCTCTAAGAAATTAGACTAGAGTATTTGATTACTCCATGAATGTCGCATATTTTCATAATGAAAATATGCGGCATTTTTTTTGTACAATAATTTGAGACGAACAATATTAGACTTTTTCTTAAAATGTCTGTATATTTGTCCTAACAGAAGGCAGAAACGCACTGATTATCAAGTGTTTCTGCCTTTTGTCCGTTCTATTTGAGAGATATAAATCTCTCGCAATTCCGACCTTCACTAATTTCAATAGCACATTCAGGTCAATTTTTCTTTCTGCTTCTCAGCGGAACGATAGAACTGATTGCCCATTTTTATTGTTGGTTAGAATGCAGAAAACATTTGTAAAAATATAGAAATTTTAAACCGTGTTATGATAGAGAGAAAACAAGTATCTAATTATCTATAGGTGTAAAATTTCTAAAAAGATAAAAGCCAAGAAATATGTCACAATATTCCTACATGACCCCAGCTGGTTATGAAAAATTAAAGAACGAATTAGAACACTTAAAGACTAAAGGTCGTGCAGAGGCTGCTGCTGCTATCGCCGAAGCTAGAGATAAAGGAGATTTATCAGAGAATGCAGAGTATGACGCCGCAAAGAATGCACAAGGTCACTTAGAAGCGAAAATTAATGATTTAGAGAAGCATTTTGCTAGAGCTCGTGTATTGGATGCATCTCAATTAGATAATAGCGAAGTTCGTGTATTGTCAAGTGTTACGATTAAGAACACCAGAGCAAAACGCGAAATGACTTACACTTTAGTGAGTGAAGCAGAGGCAGATTTGAAATTGAAAAAGATTTCAGTCAACTCACCTATGGGGACTGGACTATTAGGAAAGAAAGTGGGAGAGATTGCAGAAGTGAAAACGCCAAATGGTACGATGCAATTTGAAATCGTAAAAATCGAAATCATCTAAACTATGGCAAGCATCTTCACTAAAATTATCAATGGCGATATTCCTTGCTACAAAATAGCAGAAACAGAGGACTATTTCGCATTTTTAGATATTCGTCCATTAGCTAAAGGGCATACATTGTGTGTGCCTAAACAGGAAACAGATTATATCTTTGATTTGGAAGATGAAGTTCTTTCTGGATTAAGCGTTTTTTCTAAGCGAGTAGCAAAAGCTATTGAGTCTGTTGTTGAGTGCAAAAGAGTAGGGGTCTTGGTGGTTGGAACAGAAGTTCCGCACGCACATGTCCACCTCATTCCTTTTCAAACAGAAAGTCAAATGAGTGTGAAATCTAAACCATTGGAAATAGCTCAGGATGAAATGCAAAAATTAGCAGTAGCTATCTCTGCCAAGTTTGTCTAAAGTCTAATATCTAAGGTCCAATATCTAAAGTCTAAAATTTTTTCAAAATGAAATTATCATTCTCTCTTTTACTACTCTCTTTTGTGTTCGTTGCTTGTCAAAATTCAAGTAGCTCAACAAAAGCAACATTAAGCGAAAAATCTGCCTACACACAGTTGTCGGCAGCAGACTTTAAAGCAAAATTGGCAACAGTTGAAAATCCTCAGCTGATTGACGTACGTACACCGCGTGAGTTTGAAAAGGGAAATATTGCGGGTTCAAAGATGATTAATTTCAAAGACAGAACTTTTGCCGCAGAGATGGCAAAACTTGATAAGAATCGTCCTTTGTTCATTTATTGTCAAGCAGGAGGACGTAGTCTGAAAGCATGTAATCAGGCTGTAACTGACGGATTTACAGAAGTTTATGAACTGGCAGGCGGTTACGGAGATTGGAAATGATAGATTAATTTAAGGCAGTAAAAGAGGTGAAGCCCTCTCGGATTTAGTATCCGAGAGGGCTTTGTTTTTAATATCATACTCATTTCACAATACTATACTTCAACATATTTTGTGAATCTCTGTTAAACAAATTACCTTGAAAGTTAAACAGAACTGCTTAATGAATAAGCAAGAACTAAAATAAAAGACGTGTCAAAAAAAGTAATAGTAATAGGTTCAGGTTTTGCAGGCTTAGCATCAGCATGTTGCTTGGCTAAGAAAGGCTATGATGTGACGATATTGGAGAAAAACAGTATCGCTGGTGGTCGTGCCCGAAAATTTGAGGAAGAAGGATTTGTTTTTGACATGGGACCGAGTTGGTATTGGATGCCCGATGTATTTGAAGATTTTTTTGAATTATTTGGTAAAAAATCCTCTGACTACTATGACTTAGTGCGTTTAGACCCTTCTTATCAAGTTATTTTTGATAAAAAGGAATTTATGCAAGTACCTGCCAAATGGGATGAATTGTTGGCGATGTTTGAAAGCTATGAACCAGGCAGTGCAAAGAAATTAGAAAAATTCTTAGCAGAGGCAGAATACAAATACAAAGTTGGTATTGAAGAGTTTGTTCATAAACCAGGACATTCAATTTTCGAGTTTGCAGATATGCGTGTTGTTTCCAGTTTGTTTAAGTTACAGATGTTTTCATCTGTTTCTTCTCAAATTAGAAAACTCTTTACCAATAAACGTTTGATTGAGCTTTTAGAGTTTCCTGTTTTGTTTTTGGGTGCAACCCCTCAAAAAACACCCGCTCTTTATAGTCTAATGAATTATGCAGATATGGTCGGCGGAACTTGGTATCCAATGGGCGGAATGCACAAGATTATCGAGGGAATGGTCAGTCTGGCAGAAGAATTAGGTGTAGAAATTCTGCTAAATCAAGAAGTGCGCTCCATTAAAACGACAAATGGAACAGCTACTGAAATCATTACTGACACGCAAACTTATCAACCAGATGTAGTCGTAGGCAGCGCGGATTATCACCACGTTGAGCAGCATCTTTTGGAAGAAAAAGATAGACAATACACCGAAGCATATTGGGACAAACGCACAATGGCGCCTTCGTCTTTACTATTTTACCTTGGTGTAAATAAAAAATTGAAAAATCTGCGTCACCATAATCTGTTTTTTGATACAGATTTTGAGTTGCACGCACACGAGATTTATACGGAGCCGAAGTGGCCAACAGAACCACTTTTCTACGTCTGCGCGCCTTCTATCACGGATGACAGCGTCGCACCAGCAGGCTGTGAGAATGTTTTTGTGCTGATACCTTTAGCACCAGATTTGGAAGATACCGAAGAATTGCGCGAGCAATATTTTGATATGGTCATGAAGCGTTTAGAAAACCTGACTGGGCAAGAAATACGTAGTTCGATTGTCTACAAACGTTCTTTTGCACACAAGGATTTTAAAGATGATTATCATGCATACAAAGGAAATGCCTATGGTTTAGCTAATACTTTGCTTCAAACAGCATTTCTAAAACCAAAATTGAAAAATCCAAAAATAGATAATCTCTATTATGCAGGACAATTGACAACGCCTGGACCCGGAATGCCGCCGTCATTAATCTCAGGACAAGTTGTCGCGAAGGAAATCGCAAAGAAATTTCCAACTGAAAATAAACACAAGGCTCCGTCTCTAACCATTTAAAAACAAAAAAAATATTATGCTCTCCTTATACAACGACGTTTGCAATGAATGCAGTAAATTAATTACTAATCGTTACAGTACTTCTTTCTCTATGGGAATCAAGGTATTTGACTCTAAATATCAGATGCCTATCTATGGAATTTATGGTTTTGTGCGTTTTGCCGATGAGATAGTAGATACCTTTCATGGCTATGAAAAGGGCGAATTATTACGCCGTTTTCGTGAAGATACCTACACGGCTATCAAGGAAAAAATCAGCTTAAATCCTGTTTTACATTCTTTTCAAGCAGTAGTGCATGAATATGGTATCGAACGCGAGTTGATTGATGCATTTTTGGATAGTATGGAAATGGATTTATATCACGAACGCTACCACGATAGTCTGTATAAGCAGTATATTTACGGATCGGCAGAGGTTGTTGGTCTGATGTGTTTGCGCGTATTTACGAATGGAGATACAGAACAATATGAACGTCTAAAAGCACCGGCTTGCAGTTTAGGTTCTGCTTTTCAGAAAATAAATTTCTTGCGTGATATGAAGAGTGATTTTGATGAGCGTGGACGTGTTTACTTCCCTGGAGTAGATTTTGTGAATTTCACCAATGAGGATAAAATCACTATCGAAGCCGACATCAAAAAAGATTTTGATGATGCTTATCAAGGTATTATTAAGTTGCCAACAGGCGCAAGATTAGGCGTGATGTTAGCTTATGTTTATTACACAAAACTGTTTGCTAAAATCAAAAAAGCAACCGCTGCACACGTAAAAGAAGAGCGCATCAGAGTACCAAATGGTCGTAAAGTGACGCTACTTTTCAGCACCGCGGTGAGGCATCAGTTAAATTTGTTGTAGAAGTGAGTAGTACAAGTCGCGCTTGGCTACCAACTACCAACTAACAACTTCCAACTAATGAAGAGACATTATGATTATATCATCGCTGGCGGCGGTTTGGCAGGTATCAGTTTGGTACACTTCCTACAGCAATCTTCTTTGCGAGATAAGCGAATATTAATCATAGACAAGTCCGAAAAATTAGAAAATGACCGGACGTGGTGTTTTTGGGAGCGAGAAAAAAGCCCTTTTGAGTTTTTAGTGCATCACCGTTGGCAACATTTGGATTTTCATACACCTGATTTTTCACAAACACTTAACATCGAACCTTATACATATAAGATGATTCGTGGTATTGATTTTTATCAATACGGGAAAGAAATGTTGATAAGTCGCCCAAATGTGGATAAGTCTGTGGAAAACGTCCAGAAAGTTGTGAATACGGACTCAGGAGTGTTAGTAACTACAGCCGAAAATAGCTATACCGCAGATTTTTGCTTCAATAGCATTCGATTTGAAAAGATAAATAAAAAAGAAAATCATTATTTAGACCAGCACTTTAAAGGTTGGACGATTCGTACAAAAGAGCCGTTTTTTAGCCCTGATAAGGCTACACTTATGGATTTTCGAGTACCACATCAGGGCGAGACACGCTTTGTTTATGTCTTGCCAACCAGCGAAAATGAAGCTTTAATTGAAGCGACTCTTTTCTCTCCAGATTTACTACAATCAGAGGAATACGACCGCATTATCACAGATTACATCCAAGAATTTTTGCCGGGAATAGGAGAGTATGAAGTCACACATGAAGAGTTTGGTGTTATTCCAATGACGGATTTTAAATTTTCTGCTGGCAATAAAAATATCGTCAATATCGGTACTGCTGGTGGCAATACGAAAGCTTCCTCTGGATATACATTTTGTTATTTGCAAAAGCATTTACAGAAAATGGTAGCGCAGTTGGAAAAAACGGGTAGTCCGTATGTGAAAAAGACGATTAGACAAAGGCGTTCGGCTTGGTTAGACCGTATTTTTTTGAATGTCTTACAACATCATCGTGTGCCACCGCCAGAGGTATTTGGGACTTTATTTGAAAATAATAAACCGTCTCAAGTATTAAAGTTTATGTCAGAAGAAACCTCTTTCCCAGAGGAAATCAAGATAATGAGCACCATGCAAATTTTCCCTTTTTTCCGTGCTATGCTCAGCACGATGAATCCCGCACGTTAAAAGTATCACGGTCGTTCCACGCCGTGTGTGCAAAAATAAATTAGCACTCAAACGAAGTTTGAGTGGATGGTCACGGCGTGGAACGACCGTGATACTTAAAAACGAGAACAATTCCCACCTTTTTCGTCTTTTCAAAAAAATCACGTAAATTTACGCACTTTACAACTCTACACCCCCTACAACTTTACAACTTTTCTCCTTGTCAAAACAAAAAAACATACTCGACGGACAGTCCATAAATCTACGTGCACGCCAAACCGTGTACGCCCTCGCAGCGCTCATCGATAAAGCAAATCCTTCCGCTGAGATTGTGGTCAACGCAGATGATTTATTACGTTTTATCAACAATACCCCAGGTGAAAAATGGTCGAACATTCACGAACCTATCAATCAAATCTTTATTCACTTAAATCAAAACCCTTTACGCATAGAAAGTGCTGATAATCAGGATTTTGTGCGCGTAAATTGGTTGGGGCATTTAGAAGTAAAAGCAGGACACATACATGCGCAATTTACCCCACGTGTTGTCGAGTATTTTATGCGTAATCAAGGATTGCCACACGCGCAATTATTAGAAGATTTACGACCGTATAAATCCAAGTTTACCGCCAAGATTATCCGTTTGTTTCAAAGTCATTTAGAAGGGCAGAGTTCAGAAATTGAGTTTACTTTTAACCATGATTTGAATGAATTGAAAAAGTATTTTCAGGTAGAGGAAAAGTACTTGCGCTTTTTTGATTTTGAGCGTTTTGTATTATTAATCGCGCAAAAAGAACTGGAAGAAAATGATATTTTACCTTTTTGGTTTTCATTTGAAAAAATAAAGCAGGGGAGGAACATTAAGGATATTTGTTTCACGGTTTATGTGCGCCCAAAGGTACTTTTAGACCTGCGTCCACAGCTCCGCGCCACTCAAATCGGAGAAACAGGGCAACGCGATATTTTCGATGAACAACGCGCAGGTATCTTCGACACAGAGCAGCAAGAAATTTTTGATAAACTAACAAAGGAACATAATATCGGAAAGGCATTTGCTCAAAAAGCACTACTCAATCTAACGAATGGACAAGTAAAAGCTTATTTGCGTTTGGTGGAATTTGGTATCAATAAAACCACAGCTTTTTCGCTATTAAAAAAGTATTATAATCGTCAAGAAGTAGGGCAAAAAGAGACAGATTATATCAGTGATATGATAAAAAGAGTGGAAGAAAAAGAAGCGGATGAGAAGAATACGAATTCGCGGACGAGTTTGTTGGAAAAAGAATTTAGGAGTAACTATGAACTATGAACTATGAACTATGAACTATGAACTATGAACTATGAACTATGAACGGCGTCTCAGTAAAGCGTTTTGATAAGACGCCGTTCATAGTTCAAAAAATTATTTCTTTTGTAAAATCCATTTATCCTGCCCTGGCTTTCCATCCCGAATCGTCCCTGGTTCGTGCATTAAAACAGTAAAATATTGCTCAAATATCTCACGAATTTTCACTGGCGGATGAAACGCACCATAAACACGATGACCTTCGCGCACATGACCGCGAATAACAATTTCGTTATTCTCATAGGCTTTTACTTCTGCTTCAGCTAAGACAGTTTTAAAGACTTCGCCATGAGTAGTGACAAAGAAAATACCGTCCTTTTTTAAAACTCGCTTAATTTCTGCCAGCCAAGAATGGTGTTTTGCCTCTGATAAGTGTGTCAAAATAGAAATAGCATAAGCCACATCAAATTTATCACCTGAATAAGTGAAAGGAGGGTCTAACTTATTGACAGAAAAATCAATATTATCAATATTTTCTTGGCACCAAGCAATTGATTTCTCATTAACATCCGTCCCGAAAACAGAGCAGCCTGCACCCAAAATATCTGGTAAATGTCTAATCGTCCGTCCAGGACCGCAGCCCCAGTCTAAGACCACCGCATTTTCCAAGTTTTTATGATTTTTCCAATGGTCAACAAGCCATTCCGCCGTTTTACGCCCACCTGCGTAATAACGTTCATAATCCATTTGAAAGCTCTCATAAATTAGATAATCAGGCGGTAATTTGACCTCTGGATAAGCTACTTTAAAAGCTTTATTTTTAGCGGAATTGCTAATTTTTTTAGAGTTGTAGCGCAGATAATCAACCAAATGACTTAGTCGTAATTTTCTGATTAAACCTGATATGTCGCCTCTGTTCATAAAAAGGAAAGTTTTGAGATGTCTTGTATGATAAGGGCAAAGGTAGAGAAATAACTATGAACTATGAACCTTTTAATAATGAACCTCGTCTCAGTAAAGTATCTTGCTGAGAGGAGGTTCATAATTTAAAAATTATTTTTTCCGTTCTACCACAAAATTCACCAAGTCCTCCAAAGACTCTCGCACCT
>CAZQTE010000003.1:15448-40646 GCA_964595615.1 uncultured Saprospiraceae bacterium | reverse complement strand
ACCGTTGCTGCCACCTCTTCAGCGGTTCATGTGACAATTTTTGTCGCGTATGGTGTGGCTATTCGGTCTCCAGACCGGAGTAAGTGATACTTAGAGGATAGTTAGTCCAGTCTGGAGACTGGCCTTCCACTTCCGCATAATTTCTGGAGAAATTAGCGAACATTACAAAGAAATTCGTTGTAGCGGAGTCTTCAGTGGTTCATGCGACTATGTTTGTTGTCTATAGCATTGGCGATGCGGTCTTAGCCAGCGAATAGAGTAATAAATTACAATTCTACAATGTTGAGTTGTATTTTTACGATAATACGCGACAAATATTGCCGCATGAAAACAAAGAAGAACTGACAAGAACCCTACAATTCCCATCATTAAAATGCCCCAGAAAGCCTGCCTCTATCTCCCAATAAGAGTTCTTGATATTGATGTGCACAAAGTGACATCAACAAAAGATTAGGACTTTGTTCTCCTTCAGATTCATAAGACAATTTCCTGTCAGAATTAAATGAAATTTTAAAAGCTAATTCTTCTTCAGAGTTTCGGCATTCCAAAATATTAAAATTTGCTAACTTTACTCTCGGTCTTAGGTAGTATGTACTATTATCTTGAATAAAATGGATTTTAGAACCGTCTCTCTCCATATCAGCGAGGTGTTCCCCTTTATCATTATAGACGGATTGTACGCCAAATTTTTCGATTTTGATAAAATATGTTTGACCTTTAATCTTGATAGGTTTCATCCATTTTTTGAGTTCACGGTGTTTATAAAATCTTGGTGCCAATGAAACTATCATACTCCCTTCTTCATCATAGAAATCTATGCGTTCATATAATGAAGAGAATTTTGAAAATTGATTTGATTGAAAAGTTTGTGCGGACGCAATTAAAGCTACATTAAGGAAGACTAATGTGATAAGAATTTTTTTCATGATAATTAAATTTTCCCAAAATTGTATTTGAGGATACTTTATTAAGGAAACAGATTAAATTGATGATTGTTTATTTTGTGAAGTGGTGTTTTGTATATATTGGTATCAACTCTTATATGTGGATTGCGTTATTTCACAAAATCACTTACACATTGGTCTAGCTCTTTTCAATTGGGAGCTGAATAGTGTAGAACTATAAATTTTCAATATTAAACTAAATTGAATGTTAAAAGAAGTTGAGGAATCATTTTATCGCTATTTTCTTTACAGATTACTAGATAGAATTTTATCAGAAATAAGATTTGAAATTAGTACTGGGTCGAATAACTTGAAAAAAATATTTATGCTTTCAAATTTTGCAGTAGACTTACCATTAGAATTGTCTAAATTTCGTTCTGGTGAAGACAGCTATAAATTAATTTACGAAGGATATTATGAATACAGTAAACGGATTAGTTTAGATAAATGGTTTAATGACTTTTATGAAGAAACGATAGAAGTTTATAGAATACAAATGGGTAATTCCAATGATATAAGCTTGGGATAGAAAACCGTTGCTGCCACCTCTTCAGCGGTTCATGTGACAATTTTTGTCGCGTATGGTGTGGCTATTCGGTCTCCAGACCGGAGTAAGTGATACTTAGAGGATAGTTAGCCCAGTCTGGAGACTGGCTTCCACTTCCGCATAATTTCTGGAGAAATTAGCGAACATTATAAAGAAATTCGTTGTAGCGAAGTCTTCAGCGGCTCATGCGACAATGTTTGTCGCCTATAGCGTTGGCGACGCGGTCTTAGCCAGCGTAATAGAGAAACAAATTACAACTCTACAAGCTTACTAAATCTGCCAATCAATCTCCCCCAATCCCTTCGCCTTCAAATAAGCATTCGCCTGCGAAAAATGCTTAGAACCAAAATAAGCACCACCCGCCAAAGGAGAAGGATGCGCCGCCTCCAAAACCAAATGCTTCTCCGCATCAATCAAATGCTTTTTCTTTTTTGCAAAGCCACCCCAGAGCATATAAACCAAATTTTCACGCTCCTCTGACAATCTACGCAATACGGAGTCCGTAAATGTTTGCCAACCAATATTTTTATGAGAGCCAGCCTTGTGCGCCTCCACTGTCAACATAGCATTTAGCATCAAAACACCTTGCTCTGCCCATTTTGTTAAGTCACCGTGGTCAGGTGCTACGAAGTCAATATCTGTCACCATTTCCTTGTAAATATTACGGAGGGAAGGAGGGATGCGTACACCTTGCGGCACAGAAAAACTATATCCCATGGCTTGTCCTGTATTGTGATAAGGGTCTTGCCCTAAAATGACCACCTTAACATCAGCAACAGGAGTGGTATTGAATGCATTAAAAATCAATGGACCTGGAGGATATATCGTTTTACCTGCTGCTATTTGATTGCGCAAATAAGTGGACATACTCTGAAAATAAGGCTGCTCAAATTCACTGGCAAGTAGACTTTTCCAACTTTCTTCGATTTTAACTTTGCTCATAGTAGAAGAGAATTTTGAATGATAAATTTTGAATGATAAGCCCAGTTTTAGCTTTTGGTTTCAACAATAGGGGTGAAATTTGTGCACAGCAATATATTTTTAGCTCTCCGTAAAAGTAGCAAGCATTTTTTAGAAAAATAAAACTGATTTTAAGCCCTATGTAAATCACTGAAAATCAATCTTGTTTTAAAATTTCAGATTAATTTCAATTTTTATTTTATTTTTATGGAACTATTCTGAAAACAAATTGCTTATTTATTTGTCGATTAAAATAAAGCGTCATACTTTTGCGCCGCTTCCTAAAGCATGGTCTCTTAGCTCAGCTGGATAGAGCAGCTCACTTTTAGCTTAACTTGAAAGAAAGTTAATATTGGAGCTTTCAGTTAGAAATAATTGTTTGCGTTAATCCTCAAATTCAGGGAACCCTTCATTATTTATTCTGACTTTGAAATAATTGTTATCTAATTCCCAATGACAATTTCTACAAAGCTGTATTACATTCATTTTTGAATTAACAGTTTTTAGAAGTGTTTCGGGAGGGAAAGAACTTACCGCTTTGATGTGGCAAAGTTCTACATGGTGTTTATACCCACATTTTGCACAAGGTTTTGTTATCAAATCCTTTAACCAACTTCTACAAAGTTGACGAATGTGTGTATTCCTCCAAGACGGGTGTTTGCCTTTTATGCTATCTCTGTTTTGGTATTCACCGATTGTTTTATTTTTGAGGTTTTCGCCTCTGAAATTCATATATTCGTCCCAATGAAAAGAACATAAAGTATGTCTGTAAGATTTAGTGATATTATCACAATTAGATTTACTACATACTGTTTTTCTTTTCCTTTTAGGTATTTTTTTGTTTGTGTAAGAAGCACTGCATGACCTGGAGCAAAATTTCTGGTTATTCGTTTCTTTACCGCAATATGTACATTTCATTTCAGTGATAAATTTTATGGCAATCCTGAGCCAAGCCTTGGTAGAATTGACAAATGTAACTATTTTTTAATTCAGTCAAGGAAGGTGCAGAGACTTTACGGGGATTCTCTAAGTCTTAATTATTTAAGATATGAGTGAGAGAAAGTCCAGACCACAAATTATGTCAAATAAGCAGTGAAAACTGTAGTTGGTACGCTAATGAGCAGGTCGCAGGTTCGAGTCCTGCAGGGATCACTTAAAAGCAAAAAGGCTTGTACGATTTTTCGTACAAGCCTTTTGCTTTTTGATAGCAGATGTCTAACATCTAAAGTTAGAATTATCGCAAGGTGAGAATTTGGATTATCAAAATCGTAAAAGGAAACATATTGAATCGTATATGGGAAAATATAATTTGTTTACGAAATGTTGGTATTCAAAAAGCAAAAGCTAACAACTTTCTTATTTTTTTCATACTCACTTTCATGGGATTTGTCAAAGAACCAATAAAATCCACCCTAATCTCCTAAATCTGCAAAATATTCTCTCCAACTCAAAACACTCAACTCTTCACCTGCGCCAACAATTTATTACGCATTTTCTGCACCGCCGCCTTCTCTTCATCAGGCAAACCATTATAACAAAATGCCGAAGAAACCTCTTCTCTCAAATCACAATACAAGAGCGAAATTCTCCCCAAAACAGGCATTAGTAAGGCTACCGCAATAGCCCCAAGCCAATTCGAAACAATAAATCCAAGCACAATCCAGAGCAAATACCAAATCAACCAAGCAAAGTAGCCAACAGCGACACGCAAAGAAGCATGAAACTTAATATCCGTCGATTTTTTATCTGCAAAATGTTTCGCGAAACGCAAAGGAGGATAATTCCAAATCAAACCAACAAGATGCAATGGAAAGCCAAAAAATAGTAAAATCCAATTGATAAAATTGCTTCGTTCAGGTTGAGCAGCACCGTGGTCTTCTGCACGATATTCATTCAAACGACGCACGTAAGCATCTGTTTGTGCCGCCAATTCTAAACGTTCGTCTTTTGATTTTTTATTTATGTTTTCGACAATGTTCCATTCTTGCGTAGTTAGAGTGTCACTTTCTTCTCGGTGAGGGAATGGATTGATTTTGAAGTTGTTACGATTAAATTCTAATAGCAAATTAGTCATGTCATCATCGTCCTTATCAACAATGTGAATTACTTTTTCGCGCATTTTATCCTGCAAATCTTTCGTCACCTTCTTAATCGCCTTAGCCTTATTCTCTTTATATAAATCTAAATAATCTTCGAGCATAAGTGGCTCTTGCACTTGAAAGGAAACGGAACTTCTAAAACGATGAGAGTCTGTGTAATTTACAGCTACTGGTACAATCGAAATATCGGTATCTCCATATTTTTCATAAGTCTGAAACATCATTCGCGCCGCACCTTTTTTCAAATTGCGTAGACGTTTTTCATGCTCTGAAGTACCTTCCACTAAAACTAAAATAGCATCTTTACCTTCATGTAATTTTCCTTCAATCTCAGACATGATTTCTTCATTCTTACGCAATGCATCCACACCGTCCCGCTGACGAAAAATAGGAATAGTTTTAATTTTACGAAGGAACCATTCGACAGGTTTAGACAAGAAAGCGTCTCCACGTAACAGGACTTGTACGTGTTTTTTAATAAGTGAACCAAAGATAAGCGGTTCGATACATGCCGTTGGGTGATTAAGGGCAATAATTGTTTTTCTGTCCTTTTTGATACGCTCGCGCCCCGTAATAAAAATCTTACGAAAATAGACCGTACAAGCAATTCCAACGGTATATCTGACGAAGTGGTAAATTAGATTCATTGAATTTTTTTCGTTTTCTCTGAACGGGCTAAGGTAGGGAAAATTTAGATAAACTCAAATGTAAAATGCAAATTCAAGAACAGTCTTGAATTTGCATTTGATATGAACTATATTAAATAAACTTTTGTTAAAATGTGCTAAGGTAGATTAGCCGTTTAGTATCTAAGGTGTAAAGCCTAAAATCTATATCTATCTTTTAACTTTTACCTTCGAAAAATCCCGGATGCAAACCACATTCCGTCTTCTCTTTATCCGCCCAACGCCCACTACGTCCTTCACCTTTGACGGTACAATGCGTACAACCGACTGAACCAAAACCCAAATCCAACAAAGGATGCTGCGGTAGTTTATTTAGTCCAGTTTGATACAGAAATTCCCCTTCTTCGATATCAATCAAAGGATGAAATTTCATCAAATCACCTTGTTCTTCCCATACACGCAGATTTTTTCTAAAGTCAGTCTGATAGGCCATGACTCCCGAAATCCAAATCTTATGACCTGCCTTTATAGGTTCCAAAGGCGACACTTTATTAATTGCACAACAGCGTTCGGTGTCTGTTTTCCAAAGTTCCTTACTCTTTGAAATCAGATTGTCTTTCGCTACAGGCAAAACCTCAATAATCTCTAAGCCTAATAATTCCGTCAACTGTTTTTTATAAGCCAAAGTCTCTGGAAAGTGGTAAGTCGTATTGATGAAATGAACTTTTTGTTTTGGTTGAATTTGTGAAATGAGCCACAAAAGAAAGACCGATTTAGTGCCAAAAGAAGAAGTCACTAATATTTCAGATGCATCAAAAGTTTCATATAGTTTTACCAATCTCTCCCGATATTTCAAATCCTTGAAATTCCGATTCAGATAGTTAATTTGAAACTCAAATTCTCCAATACTTCTATCTTTTTCTTTAAAAATGGGAGCGATACTATTCGTCATATTTTCTTTTTCAGTCATAAAACAGCGGTAAAAATATAAATTCACTACTTTGATTAGCATTCAATTTTAAGCACGTTCTACGTTTTCTATTTCCGATTTTTCAACTAAACTGGAAGTTAACTCGTTCAATTTCTGTACTTTATAAGTAAAATTGCCCTTTAATCTATCACGCAATACCTTTAAATTTGACAGCAAACCGTCCGTATTTTCTGGTAAGATATCTTCCAAAACCTGACGGAAGCGTTTCGCAAAGGTCGGAGACTGACCATTTGTGGAAATTGCGACCTTCAAATTACCGCGCGTAACAATACTCCCCAAATAAAAATCGCATAAAGCTGGCGTATCTGCAACATTTACCAAGACCCCAAAAGCTTTAGCAATTTTATGAACGCGTTGATTTAATGAAGAAATATCCGTCGCTGCAATCACCATATCTTTTCCCGCAACGTCTTCCGCTTCAAATTCGCGATTAAGGATTTTTACCTTATTATCTGGATTTTCAATAAGTAATTCCTTCACTTCATCCGAAACCCAAGGAGCGACCATTGTGATATTAGCATCTGGGCTACTTTTCAAAATGAATGATAATTTTTCGTGTCCGACTTGACCTGCACCAACGATGAGTAAGTCTAATGTGTGAACTTTTAAGAAAATTGGATATAGTGGATTTTGCATGACTTTTTGATTGTATATTGATGATTGTGTATTGATTATTTCCCCCCTAACCCCCAGAATGGGGGAACTTTTTTCAGGGCTAAGTTTTTGGTATTTCTTTGATTTAATGTTTCAAGCCAGGCAGAAAAGTTAAGAAATACCACAGAATTAAATTCAACGAAAGTTCCCCCATTCTGGGGGTTAATGCTCTCGATGAAAGTCACATCCTATTTTTCTAAGCGAATTGCTTCTGCAATTGCTAATTCAGGATGAAGAGCAACCACCTCCCCAATAATGATAATCCCCGGCGCACCAATACCTTCATTGACGACCTTTTTAGCAATATCATTCACTGTACCGAGTAGTTTACGTTCATTCGGTAAAGAGCCATTTTGTACCACCAAAACAGGTGTATTCCCTTTCCCTTGACGCGCAAAAATCTCAGCGATTTGTGCAATTTTACGAATGCCCATGAGGATGACCGCCGTAGCATTTGACTGCGCTGCAATTTTCAAATCCTTAGACAAACAGCCATTTCTAGTCGTCGCCGTCAAGACCCAAAAACTCTCATTCACTCCTCTACGTGTCACTGGCACACGCTGCAATTCTGGAACAGAAATACAACTAGAAATGCCAGGAACAACTACAGTCTCAATTCCAAATGCATCCGCATAAGTAATCTCTTCATGTCCACGCCCAAAAACAAAAGAATCGCCTCCTTTTAAGCGTACAACATGACCATTAGAGAAAGCATATTGCACCAACATTAAGTTGATTTCCTCTTGAGAGTAACGGTGATTATCAGCCCTTTTGCCGACATATATTTTTAAAGCATGGTTTGGTGCTTCTTTCAATAATTCACGATTGACCAATGCATCATAAAGAATAACATCTGCCGATTGAATAGCGCGTAAACCTTTGATTGTCAATAGTTCTGGGTCACCTGGACCTGCGCCTACTAAAGTTATTTTTGCTTGTTGTTTCATATTGTATGTTACTTTTTATTTTGCTTTTTAAGCTGAGATGAAGTGGGTGTTTTTAATTTTTAGGTGTCAGGGGACAGGTGTCAGGAGTCAGGCTGTTTTGACTTGTACGCTACTCTGCACTCGTCAGGGCTGCCTGACTCCTGACCCCTTTTACGCATTATAATATTGACCAACGACAAGTTTATCTTGTCCCGCATCAGCTAATTGTTTTTCTCTAATCGAAATTACTTTTCTGAAAAAGTCCTTAGAAGAGGATAAAAATGATTTCGCAAATTCCTCACTTGGCTCTTGTTTATTTATCTGTAAAACAGCCTCCGAGAAATCTCCCTCAAATTCAATTTTCTCAGCATCTACATAATGCTCTTGAAAATCAGAAAGGATTTTTCGTTGCGAATTACACTTCACATCTGCCGCTAACAAGAGTGCTTTTGCGCCGATAACGAAGGCAGCATAAGAATTATAAATACTGTCTGCAAATGCGCCATGTTCGAGGGCTTCGCTGGCGAGTTGTAATTTTTCTTTTGCATCATTGATGATAGTTCCGATAACATCTAGAGAGACACCTGCACATTCACCCACACCAATTTCTTGGCGGTACTGTGCATCTTGTCCCCAATCAAAGAAATCGGTAGGTGAGAGGTTTTCGATTGCCGCAAGCGGCTTTAGTAAATTGTAGAAATATCTTTTTCCTAAACGATAGTAATAATCATTGAAATATTCGCCTTGCAAGCTGCTGTCTTCATAATCATTAAACAAACTGCGTAAGACTTCAGGAATACGTTTAGTCGGAATTTTAATCACTTTTTCCGCGATAAATCCTTTTCCTTCCTTATCTACGCCACCACCAATGACCACTTGCATCGCAGGGATAACCATTGCGCCTTTTTTGATAGAACTGCCGTGAAATCCAATATTCGCCGCCGTGTGCTGACCACAGCCATTCATACAGCCACTAATCTTGATTTTGATGTTACTTTCTTCTACCAAAGACGGAAATTCTTCTTGAATAAGTTCACTCAATTTCGTTGCTAAACCCGTACTGTTTGTCACACCCAAAGCACAGGTATCTGTCCCTGGACAAGCCGTAATGTCTGCCGTCGAGTCAAAGCCAGGCTGTGCAAATCCTAATTTTGTTAATTCATTAAAAATGTGTGGTAAATGCTCTTCGCGCACATATTTAATCACCAAACCCTGATTAACCGTCAAACGTAAATCATCCGCCGCATAATCCTTAATTAAAGTCGCCAATTGACGTGCTCTTTCTGCATCAATATCACCTAAAGGAATACGCACTTGCACCGCAAACCAATTTTTTTGCTTTTGTTCAAATACATTCGTTTTTCTCCACAAATCAAAAGCTGGTGCGTCAATAGGAGTGTTAGAAGGCGCGAATTTATAAGAGGCTGGTTCTGGCTGTCCTACTAAATCACGATTGATTTTTACTGTTTTATTCGCAATTGCTGTACGTTCTTGCTCTACTAATTTTGAAAACTCTTCTACGCCCAATTTCTTAACCAAAAACTTCATACGGGCTTTCATACGCTTTTCGCGCTCACCGTAGCGGTCAAAAACACGAATTGCTGCCTCCATATAAGGAATAATTTCATCCTCATGTAGAAATTCAGAAATCGTCTGTGCTACTTGTCCAACTGCTCCTAATCCACCTGCAATGACCAATTTAAAACCACGTACTTCCTGACCTAATTCTTCTTTGACACGCGGAATAAATCCAAAATCATGGAAATAAGTATAAGCAGAATCCGCCTCGCTACTCGAAAATGCAATCTTGATTTTACGCCCCATTTCTTGACAAATCGGATTGCGCAAAAAGTATTCGAAAGTCTGGTGAACGTAAGGTGTCACATCAAATGGCTCATTCGGGTCAATACCTGCAATGGCAGATGCGGTGATGTTACGAACTGTATTTCCACATGCTTCGCGGGCTGTTA
The DNA here is from genome assembly GCA_964595615.1 of uncultured Saprospiraceae bacterium. Taxonomy (GTDB): domain Bacteria; phylum Bacteroidota; class Bacteroidia; order Chitinophagales; family Saprospiraceae; genus JAHDCG01. Next base: position 30,929 of record CAZQTE010000003.1, on the reverse strand, counting down.
CGCCAGCATCTGCAAGAGCTTCCCATACTTTTGGGCTATCGTTCAATTTCACATAGTGAAACTGAATGTTTTGACGCGTCGTGATGTGAAGATTTCCAGGGGTATATTTTTCAGAAGTATCTGCCAAGCGAATGAGTTGTGCCGTTGTCAATTTCCCATATGGAATTTTTGTACGAAACATGTGTACGCCAAACTGTCTCTGACCATATACACCACGTGTCAAGCGGTAATGTTTGAAACGCTCTTCATCTTCCTGACCTGCATGCAATCCTTTGATGCGACGCTTTAATTCTTTAATATCTTTTGCGGCTTCGGGGCTGATATTTGGGTATAAATTCTGGTTGATTTCAGATGAATTCGGATTTGTACTCATTTTTTCTTAGTTGAAAGTTATTAGTTGGCAGTTGATAGTCGAGTGTTACTTGTTCCGCCTGTTTTTATATTTTGTAAATTTTGAAAGCGGGAGAAAATCAACATTTTATCCCCATATCAAATATTTTCATGAAATTGTAATCTTATTTTTTGGACTTTCGTTGATTGTTTAGTTGAAGTAATAAAGACGCTTGCCTACCAACTTCCAACCACCAACCACCAACTAAAAAATAAAAGCCCGCTAAAGAATTCGATATTCCTTAGCGGGCTTTTATTCCGTTTTTAAACGAAAAATCAAGACTCATGCACATAGGAAAACCGTTCTGTTGGACAACAACAACAGCAGCAACAACAACACATCATCATGTCTTGCATTATCGAACGATTAGGAATGTGGTTTGAGTAATTCATTTTTATGTATTGAAAATCAGTATTATATAAAACTGAATTAAAATTATAAATTTAAAAATAATGTTTAATGATAATAAAAAAAGCCTTTCCGAAATGAAACGGAAAGGCTTTTTTTAGCATTCTGAATTTTTAAAATTCTACATCTGCATATCAAGTTTTCCCGTTCGATTGGAACGACAACAACAACAGCAGCAACACATCATTGTGTTCTTAGTCGAAATTGTATGTGAACGGAAATTTTTCATTCTAAATGAATATTTTTTTGTTAAATGCCTGTCCCGTACTAACTGTCGGGAATACAAATGTGTGGACTTATTTTGGATTTTGCAAGGGGTAGATTTAAATTAATCGAAAGTGGAATGTTGGAATTACGCCGTGCAAAATTTTTAGTTAATTTATAAAATGTCTGATAATGAATGATTTATGAAAGAAAACTGTCCGACTTGTGAGCGTAAATATTTTTTGAAAATAATTTTGAAATAGTTTGAACTGTTTTGATACGGACTATCTCTGATATGCCATATTTTCAAAATATGGCATATCTCACTAAGAAGCTGTTTGAATTTAACTAATTCTCTCATAACTTGTCCGTATGGATAGAAAAATACTTAAACTCAAACAGCTTCTAAGGAATTTATACTTCATTTCAGTGACCGAAAATATGCCATATCTTAGAGATATGGCATATTAGAAAACCGAAATCTCATCAATCTCCAAGACAAAATCCTGCTCCTTTTTATTCCCAATCAAAAAAGCCATTTCCACAATCTGCTGCCCAGAAAAATTTGCCATATCCAACTCACGACCCCTAAAAGTAGGGTACATATCCGCAAAATTTATCACAATTTCCTGCTCCTCACCAGTCGTCTGAAAATAGTGAATATAAGAATGACGGTCATAAGCTTCACTCTTCACCCGAAATTGATAACGCTTACCGTCTCCCTTCACTTTTAAACGAAATTTAGAATATTTAGACACATCTTTCGCCTCAAATCGACAACGCAAAGAAGAAAATCCGCCATTATTTCTGGTTGTCACATGACCATTATAAACTGCATTGCCTTGCTCATTTAAGGAAATAGCACCTTGTGAGAGTCCACCCATGACACGGTCGTCCACGACTTGCCAAGCAGATAAATCACAATCTTTATTGAAATCGAACAATGTCATCGAGTTTAGTATTAGTAGGATAGGGAAAATGATTTTCATACAGCTAAAGACAAAGTTATCTCGAAAATGTTTGAGAAGAAGCCTGCTATGACTACTTTTGTCTAAGTCATATTAGCCTAACAACTACCAATTTATTTGTCACCCCAACGAAAGGAGGGGAACTTCCAACTAAAAAAAAGAATGCAAAAAAAACACACAGACATCACCCTCATCGGCGCAGGAATCATGAGCGCGACCCTCGGCATCCTACTCAAAGAACTCATGCCCGACGCGACAATCGCGATATACGAACGCTTAGATAAAGTCGGTGCAGAAAGCTCTGACGCGTGGAACAATGCGGGTACAGGGCACTCGTCTTTTTGTGAATTGAACTATACGCCAGAGTTGGAAGACGGGACGATTGATATGAGCAAAGCCTTGAAAATCGCCAATTCTTTTGAGATTTCTAAGCAATTTTGGGCGTATTTGAATGAGCAAGAGTTATTTCCGAGCGAGCAATCTTTTATCAATGATATACCGCATATTAGTTTTGTGTGGGGCGATGAAAATGTCGAATTTTTGAAAAAACGCTATGCGGCGATGACGCAATATGCGATTTTTGAAGATATGGTCTATACCGAAGATTTGGAAGTCATAGCCGCATGGGCACCATTGATGATGAAAAATCGGAAGCACAAACACAAGATTGCCGCTACGAAAATGGACATTGGGACAGATGTAAATTTTGGCGCGATAACACGTGGTATGATTCAGTATTTAGAGACTTTGGACGGGGTAGAGGTGTGTTTAGGTCATGAGGTCGAGGATTTGACGCAATTAAAAGACGGACGTTGGGAGATAGAGGTAGAAGATTTGGCAGAAGACGAAGATTGGAAGGTATATAGTAATTTTGTATTCATTGGAGCAGGTGGAGGAGCGATACCTTTATTGGAGATGTCGGATATTCCTGAGGGGCGCGGATTTGCGGGTTTTCCAGTAGGAGGGCAGTGGTTGCGCTGTACGAATCCAGAGGTGATTATGCAGCATAGTGCCAAGGTTTATGGGAAGGCTGCGGAAGGTTCGCCGCCGATGTCTGTGCCGCATTTGGATACGCGTCGTATTGACGGAGAACGCGGTCTTTTATTTGGTCCTTATGCTGGTTTTTCGACAAAATTCTTGAAGAATGGTTCTTATTTTGACTTGGCATTTTCGATAGAGATGCACAATATCTGGCCGATGTTAGCGGCTGGTGCGCGTAATTTAGGATTGACGAAATATTTGGTGAAACAGGTGACACAATCTCCAGAAGAACGTTTTGCTGCTTTGCAAGCCTATTATCCAGATGCAAAAATGGAGGATTGGCAGTTAGAAATAGCAGGACAACGCGTCCAAATCATCAAAAAAGATGAAAAAGAAGGTGGAAAATTGCAATTTGGGACAGAGATTGTGGCTAGTGCGGACGGGACTTTAGCGGCGCTTTTGGGTGCTTCTCCTGGGGCTTCTACTTCAGTTTCGATTATGGTGGAGGTGATTGAGAAATGCTTTCCTGAGCAGCTGAAATCGAAGGAGTGGCAGAAGAAATTGAAGCGGATGATTCCTACTTATGGGATTGATTTGGTGGATGAGCCAGGGCTACTAAAGAAGACGCGAGAGTGGACGAGTGAGGTATTGAAGTTGGAATAGACTTTTTATAATTGCTATCCTTAAAGCAGTCTGAAGACTGGCAGCCATTTACGCATACTTTCTGGAGAAAGTAGCGAACGTGCAGGGAGAACTGTGTTGGAAGTTTCTGTCACAACGTCATGTCTTCCTTGATGAGAACAGTGGTCAGAGACCACAAAACCACCGCGTATGCGAACTACAAATTCGCACGAGCTCTCTCACGAAGTTCCTATAATAATCAACCGCAAAACTACCGCATCCAGCAACGGATATGAATCAAAAAGGCTTAGATTTATTGAAAGCTGCAGTGGAGAAATAAGAGGCAAATATTGTTAGCGTGCCTTTTTCTTTGACCATAAACTGGAGTGATTACCATAATCTCATATAAAACAGTAGTTGGAGACCAAACAACAACCAATGCGTTTACGATTAAAAAATCGTAAACGCATTGGTTGTTCTGTTTCAAACCTTTTCAATTTACCACTTTCTACCGCAGGTAAATCGTAATCATACTTTACTCACTAATTGTAGTACCTGAATATGTGACTTTTAGAGCGAAGTCATAAAGAAGGCTAAAGACTGATTGGGTTTGAATAACTGGGCAGAAATACTTAATTTCGGCAGCATACAAACTAATATCATCTCTTATGAGCTCAGAAAATAAGAAAGAAACTCGTTTCAAAATATTAATCGCAATAATGGTTGGCTTGTCGTTTTGGAGTTTTGATTTATACAAAAGGACAATAATTGAATTGAAAACAGTGCTCTTGATTATCCTAATTGCTGGGGTCTTAGTCTACCTAATAAACCAAACCCATTTTTTTACAAGAGGGATTAAACAAATCAAATTTATCGGACTCCTCAAGAGTATTTTTATTTGGGGAATAATTGTATGTTCTTCCTTGATTATTCTCAATTATTACATTCATTCTGATAAGTTTGAACGGAAAACATTCGAGCTAGAAAGTACTAGAGGAGCGAATAAAGAAAAAGGGGTAATAAAAAGTATCAACGTACAAATTAAGTACGATGATAAGTTAAAAGAGCTGAAATTTCACAAAAAGCATTATAAGAATATCCGTAAATATAAATCAGTAACTTTGGATATCACCACTGGACTCTTTGGTTTTGAAGTAATAAAGAAACAAGAATTAAATTAGATTTCCCTTTGAAGTATCACGGTGGTTTTACCTCTTGAATTCACTAAAAAAACAAGATATGGACGACCGTGATATTCTCTAATTCTCATCCTTCTGCACCATAGCAGGAATCGTCTTCAAAATAATCTTCATATCAAACCAAAGAGAAATCTTTTCCGCGTATTCCAAATCCAATTTCATTCTTTCTGACTCAGGTAAGTTCTTTGCAGATTGCTTATTGACTTGCCACCAACCTGTGATACCTGCTGGTGCTAAAAAACGAGTTGACCATTCATCATTAGTCAATTGTTCTGCTTCATAAAGGGGGAGTGGTCGATTGCCAACAATAGACATATCGCCTTTGAGTACATTGATAAATTGCGGCAATTCGTCGATACTAAATTTTCTAATAAACTTACCAACTTTAGTGATACGTGGGTCATTTTTGAGTTTGACAAAAGAAGGTCCTTTTTCACCCTCTTCGCCAGCAGCATCATACTTATTCAGGTGTGCCAAATCTTTGATTTGTTTATCTGCACCTTGAGCCATAGACCTGAATTTTAAAAAGTCAAAAATTTGAAAACCATAGCCTGCACGTTTTGACCGATATATAACTGGTCCTTTAGATTCTAACTTAATCAAGAGAGCCACTAGCAATAAAAAAGGGCTTGCACAAATCAATACAGATAGTGAAAACAGAATATCAAAAGACCGCTTGAATCTTGGCATTTTAAAATCTACTAATTCATTGTTTTGAACGATTTCTGATTTTAAAGTAGACTTATATTGATTTAAAAACATAATCCGCTTACGCATTCCAGCAGTGTCAATTGGCGTCTTATAGTAGTCGTCTATACCACGTCGGATACCATCTTTTTTATTGAATTTGCTGTCTCCTGTATTGAAACAAATGAAGGGTATATCTTTTAAGAGGGGATTTAGTTGAATATCATTGAGTAGGTTAAAATTGGTTTCGACTAAATATTCATAATCGCAAATAATCGCGTAAGGCAATTCCGTCTTATCGTAAACATTGCTATACTTTTTTAACCATTTTTTTCTTTGGCTGGGTTCTAGAATATTTGAAAATGTATAATCTTGCAAGTCTTCCTCAAAACCTTTCATAACATTATCAAAAGAAGAAGAAAATCCAACTAATTGAACTCTCTTAATTTTAAGTGGCTTTTGTATCTCAATCATAATATTTTGTAGTTTTCTGCTGGAGGGAAGCTTTATTGTGTTATAAGATTAGCGGCTAAAGTTTCTTCAATTTTTTCATAAAGTTGACGAGGGTCAAAGGGCTTAATCATATAATCTGTTGAACCAAGCTTTTTGCACCTGTCAATGATAAGTTGGTCTTCATCCCCAGATACAATAATGACTGGAATATCGCGAAAGATGCCACTACTTTTGATGTTAATCAAAAATTCAACACCATTAAGGCGAGGCATGATTAAATCAAGGACAATAAGGTCAGGAAAATTACCAGCACTAAGCCAAATGATACCCTCAAGACCATCTTTTCGGGTAACAACATCGTAGTATTTTTTTAAGAACATACCCTCCATCATTCGAAGTCCGTTGTGGTCCTCGATGATTAAAATTTGCTTATCTTTTTTCAAAATGTTTAGGTTTAGATTAATATAAGACGGAGGGTATTCTTTTGGTAAGGAGTCAAATTATATTCGCAATTAGCATTCCATTTAATTTGTTATAATATGTTTTGTGTTTTCATGGAGGCGCTGAAAGAATAACTTATAGAGAGTAAAATTCTCAATTTTAGCTTGAAAGAAGGATAGTAGGATTGTTCAATTACTTAATACCCATGCAAATCCAAGTCCTCACTATAACTCAAATCCACCCACTTCTTCATTTTTTTCTGTATCACTTTAAAATGATGCAAATCGTCCTTAGTCACCAAAGAAATCGCATCTCCTTGCGCCGCTGCACGTCCTGTACGACCCACGCGATGAATATAATCTTTCGGTGAACGCGGCAATTCATAATTAATCACACAAGGCAAAGATTCAATATCAATACCACGAGACAACAAATCCGTTGCCACCAATACCCGCATTTCACCAGCCTTAAATTGCTTCAAAGCCTTGGTTCTTGCGCCCTGACTTTTTTTAGAATGTATCGCGACAGCTTGAACACCATTCTTATTCAATTTATCCGAAATATTATTGGCTTGATAGACCGATGAGGCAAAAACTAAAACCTGTTGCAAGTCATTCGTCTTGATTAAATAACGGAGTAGGGGACCTTTCTTTTCAGGAGTCACCAACCAAGCTGCTTGATTGATAAGTTCAATTTTTTCTTCCTTCTTTTCAATTTCGATGACAATTGGCTCTTGCAATAAATCCTTTTTTATTGCCGTCACTTCTTTACTTAAAGTCGCCGAAAAGAGTAGATTTTGTCTTTTTTTCGGTAATAAATCGATGATTTTGTTTATTTCTTCTTGAAAACCACGATTTAACAACTTATCCGCTTCATCCATAATGAGTATCCCAACATCAGAAAGACTTACCGCTTTTGACTCAATCAAATCCAAAAGACGACCAGGAGTTGCAGTCAAAATATGCACATTTTGCAAGCCAATCATTTGCGGATTAATCGAAACACCGCCATACACCGCCATTGATTTAACACGCTCGGGCATTGCCTCTCCAAATTGCTGAAAAACCTCATTAACTTGTACAGCTAATTCTCGAGTCGGCACGAGTGCCAAGACTTTTACCTGCCGATTTTTCAAATGTGTATCTTTCTGCAATCTCATCAAAGTAGGCAACACAAAACTCGCTGTTTTACCCGAGCCCGTCTGTGCAATTCCCAAAATATCCTTGCCTTTTAATATCACAGGAATAGCCGCCTCTTGAATGGGCGTAGGACTTTTATAACCCGCCTCGGTTAAGGCAGAAAGTAGGGGAGAAGATAAACCTAAGTCTTTGAAATTCATATAGTTAGCTTATATGTGAGCTATGGAATAAATTGGAAGGCGTCGGACACTTAATTCAAATAGAAGACGAAAAATTGAGAATTAACTTTAGTTTAGATAAAGAGAAGTGTCTGACGCCTGTTTTTTGCTTCCACGTAAAAGACGTCAGACACTACTTTTTGCCTAATGTTCGCTTTGACCATTAATTTTTCGACTTTTTTACCCTTAAGTGTCCGCCTGTCCCGTACTACTGTCGGGGACGTCGACGGAAATGCAAAACTACCATTTTTTAATACCAAAATAAGCATTCCTTACATTAAATTAACCTCAGTTCTGCAAAGTTAATTCTATGTAAATTATTTATTCTGAATCCTTTCACCAATTAACACAAAGTTAAAACTCACTTAATTTTTAGACAATTAAGTGCCCATACCTTTGCAGTAGATAAAGGAGAACTACCAAATTAAATTTCAGATTGGTGCCCACTCCTGACTGTTTACAAAATAATTAATTACAACTGACAAAAACACAATGAAAAAATTCTTTACATTTCTTACTCTATCTCTTATCTCTTTAAGTGCATTCGCACAAATCACAGTCACAGATGCAGACTTGACAAACGGTACGTACAACTGGAACAACGAAAACGAATACATCTTAGATGGTAATGTTTTCTTGGAAGAAGGTGGTGTGTTAAATATTGGACCTGGGACTATCGTACGCGGTAAACTATTGCCAACAACAGGCGATGCAACTTCTGCCTTAATCATCACACGTGGTGCTAAAATTAACGCTGTAGGTTCTCAAAACAGCCCAATCATTTTCACTGCTGAGATTGACGATATAAATGTGGTTGAGCCAACATTAAACGAAAACAACAACCAAACTTGGGGAGGTGTAATCATTTTAGGAAATGCAAACGTCGGTGAAGACGGTGGTACGGATTTCATTGAGGGTATCCCAACTGACGAGCCACGTGGTGAATATGGCGGCACAAACGATGCAGATAACTCAGGTACTTTAAAATATGTTTCTATCCGTCACGGAGGTGCAGTTTTAGGTGCAGATAACGAAATTAATGGTTTGACTTTAGGTGGTGTTGGTAGTGCAACGACTATTGATTATGTAGAAATTTTCGCCAACAAAGATGACGGTATCGAGTTTTTTGGTGGTACTGTGAATGCTACTCACATCGTAGCTGCTTTCGCTGGCGATGATGCATTTGACTTTGATGAAGATTGGAATGGCTACTGCCAATACTTATTTTCTATCCAAGGAAATATCGAAGGGGCAGGTGATAATGCAATTGAGTATGACGGTTCTGAGGACTCAGGAAGTACAACTCCGGTTGCAGGTCGCATTTACAATGGTACATTCATTGGTTCTGGTGGAACAAATACCAACTCTGACGGATTGCGTTTGAAATCTGCTGGTGCCCTTCAATTGTGGAATTCTATCATTGTCCAACCTTCTGGCTATGCATTCCGTGTTGAAGATGCTTCTTTGGATGCTTTAGCGACTTCTTCTGCTTTCGCAAATAACATCGCATTCGGTTACGGAACTTATGTACAAGACGACGAAGCATTAGCTTTAACAGCTTTAGAAAACGGAAATACAGAAATGGCTGACCCAGGTTTGGCAAGTATTTCTAACACGGCAGACGGTACTTTAGACCCACGCCCAATGAGTTTCAACTCTATCGCTTATGGCAACGCAGCACAACACGACGAAGCTCAAAATACACAATATAGAGGTGCATTCAATCACGGCGCAGCGGATGAATTGACATGGATGCACGGTTGGACAGCATTAGACTCTTATGGTTTCTTGTATGCAACAACGGGTTCAACAACATCTAATGAAAATGAAATTGCGGAAGGTTTGACCTTAAATGTTCAACCTAATCCAGTTTCAACGCAAGCTACAGTTCAGTTTGAATTGTCAAATGCCTCAGATGTTACATTAACGATGTTTGATTTCGCAGGTCGCACGGTTTACTCGGAAAACTTAGGTTTCCGTCCAGCAGGTGCTAATGCTGTCAACTTGAATACTGCAAATTTAGTAAATGGAACTTATGTAGTGACAATGCGCACGAATGTGGGTGTGGTGACTGCTAAAGTTATTAAATAGTTGTTAGTTGGTGGTTGTTAGTTGTTAGGCAAATATGACTCAGCTCAAAATTATCTAAGTCATATTTGCCTAACAACCAACAACTACCAACCACCAACCAATCCAAAAAGAATTCATTATTGATATTTAATGGCGGAGGGAAAGGAAAATTAAGAAATCCGGAAGTACTGATTTTTCGTTTCATCCGCCGTCTTTAGGGAGAATACTCAATAATGAGAATAAAATTTTAATAAAAAGTAACAAATTAAAAATAGTTGTTAAATCAATGGTACAAGTTAGAGCGGTTCTACCAACTAACAACCACCAACTAACAACTAAAAAGAATCAATAATGAAAAAATTAACACTTCTGTTTTGCTTTTTTATCTCTGCAATCTCAATGTTTGCACAAGGAACTATCACAGGTACGATGTTAGACAAAGCAACAGGCGAGCCATTGATGTTTGCGAATGTATTCATTGACGGTACTCAAAAAGGAACGGAAACTGACTTTGACGGAAAATTTCAGTTAGAAGTTGAAGCAGGAACTTACAATATTGTTGGTAGCTATGTAGGTTACCCAGACAAAAAAATCGAAGGCGTTGTCGTGAAAGACAAAGAAGTCACTTACATTGACTTTACTATGGCTGCGGACGGTGAGATGTTGGAAGAAATCGTTGTAACTGCTCAGGTTATTAATAATTCAGAAGTTGCTTTATTAGTCCAACAAAGAAAATCAGACAAAATCCAAGATGCTATGTCTTCTCAGGAGATGAGTCGTTTCTCTGTAAGCAATGCAGGACAAGCTATGAAGAAAATGACTGGTGCAACTGTCCAAGGTGGTAAATACATCTTCATTCGTGGATTGGGTGACCGTTACTCTCTCTCTCAGTTGAATGGCTTAATCATGCCAAGTAGTGACCCATACCGTAATGGTGCACAGTTAGATTTAATCCCTGCTAATCTATTAGATAATATCGTCACTTCAAAAACATTTACACCAGACCAGCCGGGGACATTTACAGGTGGTGCAGTGAACATCAAGACAAAATCAATTCCTGAGCAATACTCATTGACTATCAATACTTCTGCAACTTACAATCCACAAAACAACCTTATCGACGGATTTTTGACGCATGAAGGTGGAAATGGCGACAAGTGGGGATTTGGTAGTGGTGCACGTGCCTTGCCAGACTTTATCGTGTCAGAAGGCGAGACAAATCCAATCGCTTTTAATCGTAACTTGACTGTAGTTGCACAAAATGCGCCAACAGAGGCTTATCCAACTCAATATTTTGGAGAATTACAAGACCGCGCGGCAAATGAATTGAGCAATCAATTTAATCCCACGACAACTTCAACGCCACTTGACCATAGTTTTGGTTTCTCTTTTGGCAATCGTTACAATGTTGGAGACAATCCATTAGGAGTTATCTTAGCAGGTAGTTTTAGCCGTAAATTCCAGCACTTGCCAGATTTTCAGCGTGCTAATTGGCGTTTGTTGAATCAATCTAATGGATTGGAAAATCGTGCAGACTTAGCAGTAACTAAGAGTACAGAAACACCGACAGTAAACGGTTTAGCTGGTTTGGCTTATAAATTTGGTAGTGGACAGAAAATCACTTTCACTTCCATTTATAACCACACCGCAGATAAAATTAGCCGTTCTGCAAATGGAGAACGTCCAGATAATATCATCGCACCTGACTTTTACGAAGGTCGTTCTTTGGTATTCAACGAACGTGAATTATTGTCTTTTCAATTGGGAGGAGAGCACGCATTCAAAAACTTGAATAACGCGAAATTAGAATGGACTGTAGGTCGTACTAATTCTACCATGTTAGAGCCAGATACACGTACTTTTGAATTTCAAACCAACTCTGATTTTAACGTAGCAAGTATTCCCGAGTCGAATGTACAGCGTCCTTTCCACTTTTTCCGTCAGTTGGAAGATGTACAAATGGACTACAAATTAGACTTTACTTTGCCATTAGGCGAGAAAGGAATTAATAAGTTGAAGTTTGGTGGTATGATAAACCAAAAAGACCGTTTCTTTACAGAAAATCGTTTCCAAGTTGAAGAAAACGTTGGTTTTGCAGCACCATTTACTGGCAGCATTGAAGAATACTTAGCACCTGAAAACATGGGTGTTATCGGTCAATCTGACTTTGGCGGAGTTATCTTGGGTAACTTCATTACTGATGCAACTGAAATTCGTAACACTTATGACGGTGAGGCAAATGTAGCTGCTGCTTACGCAATGGGAACTTTCAATTTGACTGAAAGATTGAAATTTGTCGGTGGGGCACGTGCTGAAAAAACAGACTTCTCTGTTGTTTCTGCGGATACAAGCTTAACGGCAGGTGTTATTGATGCCTTAGATATTTTGCCTTCTGCTGGTTTGATTTTCAATATCAATGACAAGATGAACCTACGTACAGTTTACTCTCGTACGGTAGCGCGTCCAAATATGCGTGAAATTGCACCATTTGCATCATTTGACCCGATTTTATTATTGACTTACTTCGGTAATGCAGACTTGCAAATTACAAATATTGACAATGCTGATATTCGTTGGGAAATTTTCCCTAACTCAGGAGAGTTAATCGCAGTAAGTGCTTACTACAAGCACTTTAAAAATCCAATCGCTCTTGGTTTCCGTGACAAATTAGGTCGTGAAATTCAATTTGGTAATCCTGAAAGTGCAGAATTGTACGGAGCAGAATTTGAAGTACGTAAGTCTTTAGATTTCATTTCTCCTGCTTTGAATAACTTCAAATTTAGCGGTAACTTCTCTTACATCATTTCAAACATGGATGCATTAGAATTTACAGATGTTCAGTATGACAGAACACGTCCATTTACGGGTCAACCAGATTACATCGTGAATGCATCTTTGATTTACGAAAACAAAAAAGCTGGTTTGAATGGTGTTTTATCTTTGAATACTTTGGGTGACCAATTGATATTAATTGGTTTGGAAGATACACCAGATACTTACTTACGCGGTCGTTCTCAATTAGACTTTGCAATGAGTAAAGAGTTTGGTCCTTTGACCATCAAAGTTTCTGCACAAAACTTGTTGAACTCGGCTTACTTGAAGTCTTTAGACCAAGGTGATAAAGAAGATTTCATCTTCTCGAAGTATCAAACAGGAACTTCATTTGGTGTAGGTGTTTCTTATACTGTGAAGTAAAGTATCACGGTCGTTCCACGCCGTTACAACTAAGGAAAACATGAGTCATCCCGAATTTTCACTTGAAAGTTCGGGATTTCTCTTTTTACAGCAATTGCGGCTCGCTTTCGCTCGCCGAAAGGAAAAACTTAGGGGGTAACATTAATATTTTGCATGCAAAATATTAATGTTACCCCCTAAAACCCCAATTTTGGCACCTTTAGGTGCCTTTTTTACATTGAAAACACCTTGTTGTAAAATTTGGGATGACTCATGTTTTTCTTTTTAAAAATAACGGTCGGTGTCTGACACTTAAACCCAACAAAAACGAAGTAAATCTAATGTTTTCCTAATCTAAGGAGCATCAAAGTGTTTGACACCTGTAATGGTTTTCCTGCAACAAGTGTCAGACACTATTCTTCTCTAAGTCTGGTTTGTAATCCTTTATTTCACGACTTTTGCTTTGTTTAAGTGTCCGACACTTACGTTTTATTGAGAAGGAATGTACACAAAAAAACAGACCATTCAGCATCACAACGAAATGGTCTGTTTCCAATTATTACTTAAAAGAGCAATTAACGCGCATTACACCCCAAAAGCATAATAATAATTCCCCGGATATTCCTCATAAACACCTTCTAACATCACTCCACCTTTCTTATTATCCAAGTATTTTTCAAGTTCAGCTACATCAGTAACGTTTTTGCCGTCGATTTTTGTGATGATAAAGCCTTCTTGCATATTTGTCTGCTTAGTCAATGCGCCAGACTGCAAATCTGTTACCTTGATACCGCCTTTAATATCCAACTTTTGCGCCGTTTCTTTATCCAAAGTTTCAAAATTAGCACCTAAAGAAGCTAAAGCTTTCGCCGCTTCTTTTTGTACTATTTCCGTGTTTCCGTCGCGATTATTTAACACCACACTAAATATTTTTTCTGTGCCATCACGATTGACAGTTACTTCTACCGCATCACCAGGGCGACGCTGCGCGATAGCTTCTAATAGGTCAGGATTGCTATTGATAACTGTATTGTCAACCTTGATAATGACATCTCCACTTTCGATACCAGAATTGATAGCAGCACCATTTTCAGTCGCCTCATCAACATAAACGCCTTGATTTACAAACAAGCCTTTCTCACGTACCAAAGCCCCGTCAACTGGACGAATGCGTACACCCATATAGCCACGCTGTGTGATACCATATTTCAATAAATCTTCGACCACTTTACTTACAATATTAGCAGGAACAGCAAAGCCATAACCACTATAACTCCCTGTTGGAGATGCGATTGCAGTATTTATTCCGATTAAGTCACCATTCAAATTAACGAGTGCACCACCAGAGTTTCCTGGATTAATAGCGGCATCGGTTTGAATGAAACTTTCGATAGCATATTGCTCTTGTAAAATGTTGATACTACGTCCTTTTGCACTTACGATACCTGCTGTGACGGTGGAATTTAGGTTGAAAGGATTCCCCACAGCGAGCACCCATTCTCCAACACGTACTTTGTCAGAGTCTGTTAGATTCACCTTTGGCAAACCTACTTCTTCAATTTTTAAAAGAGCCAAATCTGTCGTTGGGTCCGTCCCAACTAATTCCGCTTTGTAATTGCGATTATCGTGCAAAGTAACTTCGATATCATCTGCGCCGTCAATTACGTGATTATTCGTTACAATATAGCCGTCGGCATTGATAATTACACCAGAACCCGTACCTACACGCGGCTCTGCTTGACGATTGCGACCTTGCGGAGAAGGTGTACCAAAGAACTGACGAAAAAAGTCATCTTCAAATGGATTTGCCTGACCACCGCGACCACTATATGGATTTTGATTACCAGCCAGCGCTGTTTGTGTAGATTTTATGTGTACTACGGCATCGTTTACCTTTTCTGCGGTTTGTGTAAAATCAACAGGCGTAAATTCACCGTCTTCGTCTTTTGAGAAGAGAACAGATTGAGCAGGCGTACTCTCTACATGTTCTACTTTTATAGTATTTTCATTTTTATTGGATGTCAATTGATTGTAACCAACCAAAGTTAGGGCGCTTACCAAGAATGCGACCACTACCGTTTGCAACAAATTCTTTGTCATGTCTTGATTTTTATTTTGTATGAAAAATTTTGAATTTTGAATGAGAGTTTCGGTTCTCATTTTCTATAGAACCGCTATATTATTGTAAAAGTTGTTTTTGAAAAAGCTAAGGTTGGTTCTTTAAAATGAAATTAACGCATGCTAATATTTTTTTAACAGTTGGAGTAGAGGTGTTAGACGTTCTGTTGGCATTTTTCTAAGAAATTAAAAAGAGCATTATCAACTATATCGTCGATAATGCTCTTCAAGTCAGAACGGAGTCTAATATCTAATTGTATTAACAATTGAACTTGTAATATTAGTTGACCACAAAATTATATTCAATGAAAGTTCCCCCGGTCGGGGGTTAGGGGGCGGCACTCGTCAGGGTGTTTCGTTTACCCCCCCGTACCCCCGCCCGGGGGGACGCGCCTTTTGGAAATTGTAT
>CAZQTE010000003.1:0-15438 GCA_964595615.1 uncultured Saprospiraceae bacterium | reverse complement strand
TTAAATAAATGGCCCCCGGGGGGGGGTTTGGGGGGCAAACCGCGGCGCGGTTTTTTGTCCCCCCCCCCCTACCCCCCGACCGGGGGAACTCGCATTTTGCAAATTGTAGTTCTTGTTTTGGGATACAAGTTTGATTGCCAATACATCTAATATCTAACATCTCTTTTACTCATAAATAACCACAAATCCCTTCTCCAAAGGATGTAAATGCTCTTTTAACACTGCAAAATATGCCTTCCCATGTTTCAAATAAAACTGAAGGAAATTATCCGTTCTCTCTTGCAATCCATTATTCGGAAAGAGTCTTTCTTGGACGGATTTTAATTGATTGAGTGAAATTTCGTGGCGTTGTTTTTCTGCTTTCATCAGACGACCTTCCAATTGAGAAAGGCTTTTCATTTGATTTGCCATTTCTGCTTTTACCGTTTTGACCAGACTTTTATCAATGTCTTGGGTACGTTTTACAATACCTTCAAAAATCTTCGCCAATTCACCTTTTTCAGTTTTTAGACTCAATTCAGACTCCGTATTATCCCGTACAAAAGCCTTTTCCATATCATGTATATCCTGTAAAAGGAAATGCAAGTCTACATCTAACTTCGTTAAGCGTTTTTGATTGCCTTTATCGACCCACAAGGCAGAATTACGGCGAATAAGCATTGGGAAATTCAATCCAAAATGCTCAAATTGTTTCTTTCTTTCCAGCCAATAAGCCAATTCTCCGCCTCCACCGATATATGCTAAATTTGGAAAAATACGTTCTTGATATAAAGGACGCATTACTACATTAGGACTAAAACGTTCGGGGTGATTGTCTATTTCAGCCTCCATTTCTGCTTTCGTAAAAGAGAAATCACTATCTAAAACTTTATATTTATCATCTTCAAAGACAATTCTATTCCGCATTTGGTCGCGCAAATAGAAGAAATTAATGTCTCGTGCGTGCGCTTGACTTGAAAAACCAGCAGCTTCTAATTCCTTTTTCGCTTCCTCCATATATGGCTTAGAAACTTGCTCAATAACCTCCGCTTTGATGATGTCACGAAACTCTGCCTTCAATTTCGGATGATTCATTCCAACAACTACCAAACCATAATCTTTAAACAATTCATGCACCATTTGAATGGTCGCATTGGAATATTTATCGTTTTCAGTATGCGCTTTTTCGATTAAATTATATATCTCATTCGCATTATCTGACTCACCCAATATCTCTTTTAATTCCTCCAATGCAGACTTTAAAGTCTCGGTCTTCATCATCCCAACCGAACCACTTTCCTCATTCTCCCAAGTCACCTTTTTATTAAAAACCTTAGCATAATTCACCTCCTCAAAATCATGGTCTTCACCACCAGTCACAAAGATTGGAACAAATTGATTATCAGGATATTGCGCATTCAGTTTCTCCGCCAAATTAATCACAGAAATAATCTTGTAAATGTAATAAAGTGGACCTGTAAACAAACTCGGCTGATGCGCGGTAATGACCGTAAAAGTCTTCTCAGAAGCCAGTTTTTCGACATTTTGACCTACTAAATTATCTGTATCTAAATTCGCATATTGCTCCTTTAAAACCTCCACTAAAACCGCTCGATTGGTCTTGTCTTTCGCCTTGTCCTTAATGACATCTGCAAAAGCTTCAATCGTCGTTGGATACTTATAAAAAGGTGCTAAATTAGGATGCAAATCGTAATAAGCTTTATCCTTGACAGACAATTGCGGAAAGTCCTCAAAAGGAATGAGTTTCACCTCAACAGAGGGTAAAGTGGTAGTCGATTTTGTTTCCAATATTGAGTTGGTCATTTTGTTTACAGTATATTTTGCTGTGATTTATGCAGTCTAAAACGCATGAAAGATGGGAAAGATTAATAATGTTGAAAAAAAGTCGTCTGTCGGTGGACAAAAACGAATAAGACCTTAGTTTTTACGAAAAAAATAAATTTGAAAGCGAATAGTCTGGAGAAGATTGAAATGTCGAGATTATTTCGTTTTTTTGCGGTCTGAAAAGGGGAGGGAGAGCTACCCCCTAACCCCCATTTGGGGGAACTTTCGTTGATTCTATTTGTCTGCTAAATCTCTATTTATCTTTTTCAATCAAAGAGCTATGCAATTGAGATTTATCAAGAAATTAAACATGAAAAAAGTTCCCCCAAATGGGGGTTAGGGGGTAATAAATCCCACACCGCAAACCACAGTTAAACAACATGACTAACAAAACTACCATAGCCGTATTTTTCGGCGGAAAATCAGTAGAACACGAAATTTCAGTGCTTTCTGCGATGCAAGCTATTGCTGCTTTTGATGAGAATAAATACAATATTATTCCGATTTATCTGACGAAAGAGGGGACATGGCACACAGGCGATGCACTCTTAGAAGTCGATAATTTTAAGAATGTAAAGCAGCTTTTGAGTTTGTGTGAAGAGGTGTATATCACACCGAGCGCGAAAGACCAAGGAATTTATAAAGTCAATACATCGTGGTTTGGGAAGAAGGAAATTGCGACTTTTGATGTGGCTTTTCCAATTTTGCATGGTGCGCCAGGAGAGGATGGTTCTTTGCAGGGACTTTTTGAATTGAAAGAGATACCTTATGTTGGGTCAGATGTTTTGTCTTCTGCGGTGAGCATGGACAAGATTATGTCGAAAATGGTATTGAAAGAAAGCGGCGTATCTGTAGTGGATTATACTTGGTTTTATGAGGCGGATTGGTTTGAGAGAGAAGAGGAGATATTGGCAGAGGCAAAAAAGACATTGGCTTATCCAATTATTGTAAAACCTGCGAATTTGGGTTCGAGTGTCGGCATTTCAAAAGCTGATAATGAAGAAGAATTGCGTGAAGCGATAGAATTGGCGACAAGTTTTGCGCCACGCGTTTTGTTAGAGAGAGTCATCACTAATTTGACAGAAATCAATTGTTCTGTCATGGGTAATAATGGAAATATCATGCTGTCTGCCTGTGAAGAACCTTTGCGTTCAGGAGAGATTTTGAGTTATGACGATAAATATATGTCTGGCGGTGGCGGAAAAGGCAGTAAAGGCGGCGGTGCTAGCTCAGGTAAAGGAATGAGTGGATTGAAGCGTAAGTTACCCGCTGAATTACCAGAACAAGTTCAAAAAGATATCAATAAAATGGCGCATGATACTTTCCGTGTTTTAGATAATGGGGGAGTCGTGCGGATTGATTTCCTTTGGGATAAAGATACCAATGAGGTTTTTGTGAATGAAATTAACTCCATTCCTGGCTCTTTATCTTTCTACCTTTGGGAAGCAACAGATAAATCTTTTTCAAGACTATTAGACGAAATGATTTCTTTTGCCCTAAAAAGACAACGAGACCGTAGTGGCTTAGTAAAGACTTATGACCGTAATATCTTTCAGATGTCTGGGGGGAAAACGGGAAAAAAATAGTTGGTAGTTGTTGGTTGGCAGTTGGAAGGCAAACATGATTTGGACGCTTAAGTTAGGGCAGCCCTCCAACTTCCAACTATCAACTACCAACTACGTTAACAAGGGATTAACAATTCATTGTAACAACAACAGATTATAGTTTTTACCTTTGTATCATCAACACGAACAAAAAGGTGTTTTCCACGTTTTTGTTCTTGGATGAAACCGAGCGATGAACATTTTATATGTTCATCAACTAATAACAACATCAATTTTTTATTAAAACATTTGTAAAAATGACTAACATCAAATCAGCACTTTTCGCTATTTTAGCAGTATGCTTTTTGGCATCTTGCGCTAACGAATCTGCAAGTACAGAAGCATCTAATGCAGCTTTGACTGAAACTGCAAACGCAGTAACTCCAAATGCAAACGCAGCAAATGACGTAGCAGCAAAACCAGCTGAAGCAGCAGCACCTGTAGGTCCTACGACTACTTTGGAATGGGCAGAAACTGAATTCGATTTTGGTACTATCGACCAAGGTGAAGCAGTAGAGCACTCTTTCTCTTTCACTAACACTGGTTCTGAGCCATTAATCATTAGCAACGCAAAAGGTTCTTGTGGATGTACTGTACCACAATGGCCAAGAGAGCCAATTGCTCCTGGTGCAACTGCTAACATCGACGTACGTTTTGACTCAAAAGGTAAGCGTAACAAGCAGAACAAAAAAGTGACTATCACTGCTAACACTGATCCAGCTCAGTCTTTCATCTTCTTGAAAGGTGAAGTTAACGCTCCTGAAGCTGACCCAGCAAAGCCAGCAACTAACTAAGATTAGTTGACTGCGACGGTATTCAGTTTCCCTGTTTATTGTCACGAAAAACCTCTCACGGGCGACTGTGAGAGGTTTTTTTGTGTGGATGGGTTACCACTCCTTTCTTCGGTAGTGGGTGAAAACGACTGATGCATACCTTTTACTCTTTGAGTCACCACGTGAGCATCCACCATTTAAACCCATTACCCTTTCTTCCAAAGTAGTTGTTTGTGGAAATAAGAAGACCTTTCGCTAGTGAATTGCGAAAGGTCTTCTTATTTCCTGAGTCATGTTTGCCTGTCAACGGTCAACCGTCAACTGACAACAAAAAACGCAACTATCTTACGATTAACTTCTCAGTACCTTGCTCTCCTGCTTCATTACGGAAAGTAACGAAGTACATACCTGCAGCGAAGTCAGCAACAGATAATTCAGCAGTATTGCCAGTAGTTGTTAAAGTGCTAACAACTTGTCCAGTCATTGAAGTTACGGTGATGTTGTGTGCTTCGTTTGCATTGTTTTCAAAAGAAATCAATGTGCGGTCAGTAGCTGGATTTGGCGTAAATTTAACACCTTCGATTGTCGAAATATTGTTTGTGTTAACGCTTAATTCAGATAATTCACAAGTGTTGTAAACGTATGTTGGAACGTCAACATTACCTTCTGCATCAACTGGAATAGCAAATACGCGATTAATATTTCCTGCTCCATCATCTTCATTACAATCACCTGGTTCAGCACCTTCTTCACCAAATTCGTTAGTACCCCATGTGTTGACTACAAACTTATAACGGATTTCTTGACCTGCCATCAAGCCAAAATTGGAGTCATAAGTAAAGACGTATACACCATTACCGTCTTCATCAGTGAAAACTTCAGCAGCAGGAGCCCAACTTTGGAAATCACCCCCCAAAGTTACGATATCACCGTCTGCTAAGGCTACATCATTCATGTCAACAGAGAAAGTTACGCTTACTTGTGCGTTCATTGTGAATGCAGCTAAAGCGAAAAGAACTAAAAAGTAAAATTTTTTCATTTTTTTATTTAATGGTTATAAAAATTAGAATTTGTGTCTCAAATTCCGTTTTAATATTAGGAGGTAAATATATGAATACTGTTCAAGTTTTTAAACAAAAAAATGTAAAAAGCGTAATTTATGTCAGTTTCTTGAAATAGTTAGGACCTAAGGTACTATCTTTGTTTTACTATAGAGAAATTACACAATTGATTAAGTGAAAGAATATACTATCTCAAATAACACCCGTTTAGAGGATTTTAGGATTTTCTACAACCATACAATTCATCCAGAATTGTTACGTATGGAGCGCAAACGTCGGCGACTTTTACTCCTTATTGTCTCATCTTGTTTGCTACTTTTCGGTCTTTTTATTGTTGGTATTTGGTTAGAAGTAATGGTAATTACATTATCTCTAATGTTATTTGTGGGTGTTTACATGTTCATTTTATATGGTCGTGTTCGCAACTTTGTGGAAACCTTTAAGCCAAATATTATGAATCTGATAACCGATTTTATAGATGATGGTATTGGTTATGGGGATTTAATTTATGATCAAAATAATTTTATACCAAAGAAGAAATTTCAAGCGAGTCAAATATTCGGAGCGAGTCCTGATTTGTATGAAGGAGAGGATTATTTGAAAGGAATAATAGGAGACGTGCCTTTTGAAATGTGTGAATTGAATGTGCGTGAGGAGTCAAAAGTGCGTCAACGGTTGAATTATGTGTTTAAAGGCGTCTTCCTCTGTGCGACAATAACTATTCCTGTACGTGGAAAGGTTTTGGTGTTACCTAGAGTATTTCGTCAATATACGACGCGTGCGGTACGCGCCTTTGGTATCCAAGGAGGAAAACCAGCGGATGGATTTATAAAAAATGCGGACTTTAGAGAAATCTGGAGAACCTTTGCGACTTTGGAAGGTGCTTTTCAGAATGTACTTTCAGAAGATATGCAACATCGTTTGGTCGAGTATTATGAGAAAACGGAAAAGCAAATTTATATCTCATTTCAAGGTAATAAAATCTATATTGCAGTCACCGAGCATAAAGATATTTTAGAACCATTTATCTTCCAAACTAATGTGAGTTTTGAATTGGTACGCGAATTCTATGAAGATTTAACGCTATTATTAGAAATAGTAGAAGACTTCGATGTCCATCACTAAGGAGTTGAAAACTCAGAACCTCACAACCCACAACCTCACAACCCTTAGCTTAGTACCGCCACTCATCTCGATATTCTAAAAATATCTTGGACAAATTTATCGCATCGTCAATACCAGAATGTGCCGTTCCTGACCATTCAAAACCTAATTTGTCAATAGTTTTTTTCAATCCCCAAGGCTGTCTGAGACCTTTCAATTCTTGAAATTGTCGTTTGATATTCAGACATTTATCATCTAGCCAATCAGTTTCTATATCATGTAAATTACAATCCTGATACAGCATTTTTTCATCAAAACTACCCCAAGCACACAGACGATAATCTTCATAAAATACTTCTGCCCAATCTTGAAATGACTCAATGACCTCTTGAAAAGTACTCGCTTTATCGACTGTTCTTTGTTCGATACCTGTTAATCCTTTACAGAAAAAAGATAAATCTGGATGCAAAATTGGTCTTACGAAACGATTAAAGGTACCCAACTCTTCACCATAGGCATCGAGCATAACAGCTCCGATTTCAATAATCTCTTGTTTGTAGTCTGTGGGTCGATTTTCCCAGCAGGTAGCCTCTAAATCGTAGATAATGAAGTTCATAGTTTATTAAGTGGTTTGAGTTGTTTGTTACTTATCAGAGTAGTTTGTAAAGTCAACTCATAAGCCTATAACACGTTCAATTTCGTAGATTGAATTTATCTTGCCTGCAAATATGCAATAAAAATCTGGTTTTGAGGAGCTTTTGGAAATCTCAGTAGGTCGACCGTCATCAATATGATTGGCGCGTAATTTTGATTTAATTGTATATTTAGAAAAATAATATTGCCATTCCACTTTATCTGAAAAATAATGCCGCATTTGAGCAGACATTTTGTGAAAAGCGGACTGTGGCTGCGCCTTACAAGTATTACAATCAGATAAAAAATTAGGACGACAATTTATATTTATTTTCTGACAATCAAATTCTGGTTTCGCCTTTTGACTCACTTTATGGTGCGTATAAGCGACAGAAGAAAGAGAATGCAAGCCTGACTTTCCGTAAGGCATTAAAGAGCCAAATTGACCGTCCATAACCGTCAGTCCAATATCCTTTAAGGTAGGAGAGGTGACGAAAGCCATTTCGGCAATTTCGTGTTGCAATTCGATTTCAGACTGTTGGAAAATTTGATTAATTCCGTTGCTTCCAGCATAGGTTGCGTTAATAACTGCTGGTGTCTTTATTTTTTTAATTTCTTGATTATCAATGTTTTCTATTGAAATATTCCAGTTGTTATTTAATGGTTCAGCATTTAATATTTCAGAATTAAGAAGAACGTGTATATTTTTATTTTCAGAAATAAGTTGTTTGTAATAAGCTGCAATTAAGTAGGGATCAAAGGTATATTCTGTCGTTTGATAAAGACCTTCTAAACGTTGAAAATTGAAGAGAGGATGTTCTTGAATACGCTCGCATTTTAAGTCAATATATTCACAAAAACGCTCGAATTGACGATTGTCAGTCATTGACCCAAAACGGTCTATTGCATAATATTTCTGATAAGAAAAATTGATAAAATCTTTGTGCTCGGCAGTGAAACGCGCTTTGTTATCATCTGACATGATTGCGGTTGCGACACTACGCGGATAGTGATAGCCTCCATGCAATCTAGCTTGATTAACTACAGATGCTTTGCGAAATAATTCTTTTTCTTTTTCGATTAGAAGGACAGATGCGCCTTTTTGAGCGAGATAAAGTGCAGCATAACAACCAAAAATGCCGCCACCGATGACGGTGAAATCTGGATTGAGAGATGTTATGTTAGATTTGGAAATTTGCATAAAGGAAGTGCCAGAATTTCATTCGAGCACAAGTTGAAAATTTTAGATAGCCAAAAAGAGTAATGAAAAAAATCCGCCTAAATCCGCCCAATCCGCATCATCAGATTATCAATACTTAAATTGATATCAGCTCTTCATAAACGTCCAAATAATCAAATTGATACAACAATCGATAAAAATCAATCGAACTCTCTAATTGTTCTAAGCGCGAACAACCCAAAATAATTCCCTTCATCTCATCATGATAAGCTGCATAAACTAATCCTAACTCGAACATTTGCGCAATTTTTGGGCGTTCTGAGTTTTGATTAACTTTTTTTAAGATTGATTTTACTTTTCCAATATTTTCTGGTTTTATATTTGTTAATTTATTACGCAAAACAAGCGAAGATGAGTCCGAATATTTTTCATTTAATTTTATACCTCCACCAGTCGTTCCATAGGCAATGAAACGCCGTTTGTCAGAATGAAAAGGGGAGTAGTGTTCGAAACTGGACTCGAAAGGATTATGCTTTATTTCTATCGAAAAATCAAAATTAAAATCTTGATTGACAGTCGCATGAAGCTCAGGATATTTGATACCCGAAAGTCCAATTTTCCAGCCATTAACTTCCGCAATTTTTAAAGCTTCATAAGTTTCATTAATTGCTTTTAAGTCCTCGCGATTGTCCCAATGAATCATTAAAATTTCGGCGTTAGAACCAAACTTGTTTTGATATTCTTGCGCATTCATTAAGACGAATGACTTAGACAAATTATGCTCTGGCGTAAACATATTATTTACCGAACCAAACTTGCATATAATGCGCAAGTCATTGATTTTGTGTGCATTAATCCATTCTTGCAAAATGTTTTCAGCAGCACGAAAATCTTGTGTTTTTTTGTTAATGGGATAATTAGTCGCCGTATCTATTGCACGAAAGCCCGCGGCATAAAAAGTATCCAACATGCTAAAAGCTTCTTGTTTGGATACCGTTTGTCCCCACATTCCCGTCCCCAAAATCAAATTAGGAAACTGCTTTTTATCCTTAGGCATTTTGCTTCTTTTTACGACGTTTTTCTTCTCCTCTAAATACCATTTTTCTATATTGCCTTGGGAAAAAACGGATGAAACGATACAACCAACGAGCAGACTTAGGTAGGACAATTCTAAACTCTCCATTACCTGCGCGCTGCAAAATTTCTAAAGCAACATCTTCTGCCTCTAAATTGGAATTATCAACCAATTTTTGTGCTCCTTTTTTACTCTTTTCTGAGCCTTTCCACCCTGAAGCAATATTTGTTTTGAAAAAAGTCGGCATAACCACAGAAACATCCACATTAAGATGTTTTGACTCATAATGTAGGCATTCAGACAGCGCATTTACCGCTGATTTTGTCACATTGTAAGAAGAAACCCTTGGAATGTATGCAAAACCCGCAGCGCTGGCAATATTGATAAGATGTCCACTTTTAGCCTTGTGCATATCTGGCAAAAAATTATGACAACCATAGATAACTCCCATTTGATTAATGCCAATCATCCAATCCCAACGGTCTAAATCATAACTTGTGAAAGGTCCACCGTCTCCAACTCCCGCATTGTTAATCACTAAATCAACACCATTATTTTTATTTAAAAAATCCTGACTAGCGGTCTTAAAATCATCCCGATTACTTACGTCAAAAACGAAAAGTTGTGCTTTCCCTCCACGTTTTTCTATTTCAGTTGCTACTAGTTCAATAGATTCACTTTTAAGGTCAGTGATACCTACCGTCCAACCATCACTTGCAAGAAGCAGTGCTAAAGCCTTTCCTAATCCCGAACCAGCGCCAGTAATAAATGCCCGTTTAGAGGGATGTTTTTTGCTTAATTTTAGCATACATTTGTGGTTTAATACACTGTAAACAAAGTTTCTTTAAATTTTGACTGACTCTTTTTTGTTTATGCTTCGTTAAAAAATCCCACCGTAGCTATGGCTATGCTGAAATTTTTTGCCTCGCCTAAACAAAAAATAGCCTTGTCAAAATTATAAAAAACTCAATTTACAGTGTATTTAATACACTGTAACAGAAGTTTGTTACACGGTATTTAATCTTATTAAAATTAAAGTAGCGAAGTCCTCCTATACCTCCTGCGCAAATATGCCCTTTTTTAATCAGAAACTATCCCTCTTTTCAATCTTCTTTCCTATCTTGTTGTATAAAAGTTGGACTTTATGAGATACAGTTTTTTTTTATTTTTTTTATTTACCTTATTTAGTTGGTCGCCCCAATCAGATATGCACTTAGATATTACTCCTGACACTGGCACTAAACCAGTAGAAGTTCGCAGTCTGACAAATACTAAAAAGGCACATCTAGCTCATGACAGTGATCCTAATAGTTTTTGGGAATCAGAGGCACTTTTACCTACTACTTGGCTAGGACTGAATGGCGTCAATCATTTTCTAAATAGACACAACAGAATACATAATCTGACAGAGTATACAAAGCCTGAAAATGCCTTTGATGGTAATTTAGATTCAGCTTTAGATGTAAAATCTGGTCGTCTAGAATTTAAGCCTATTCCAGCGCGAAAAGCAGGAAGTATTTTATGGAAATTTGGAGCAAGTACAGATGTGAAAGTTCAGATTTTTAGTCCTCAAAATAAAATCATTTTCACTAAAAGTTATTCTAAAGATGAAAGCTATAAAGCTTTGGAAATAAGTCAGTTAAGAGGGTTTATTGCTAGGATTGTAATAAGCTCTACTAAACCTTTTCAACTTTTTGAATTCGCACACAGACGAGGAGAACTGCAAGAACGAGTTTTATTAGATTTTGGGAAAAATATCAAGATACAATATTTAGCCCTGCATGATAATAGGTTTGAAGATTCCGTAGAGAAATTGACAATTTATACCTACAAATACAAAGAGCAAAAACAACAAATAAAATACGAAAACATCAGGAGTGATTTGGTAAAATTTGATACTGAAAAGGAGGCGCGATTTGTTCTCTTAGAATACACTCCCAAGCAGCAGGACTGGCAAAAAATCCGCATTAATAACCTTAAAGCTTATGACAGACATGGAGCCTCAGGTGCAAAACCTCTGACCCAAAAAAGTACAATGCCACTTAAGGATTTATTAGGTATTAATGGTTATTGGGGCTTTGGATATAATCAGTATTCTAAGTTTATTCCTCCAGGTGAGGGACCTGATGCATACACTCCATTTATTTCACATATCCGTACTTATCATGACATGAGCTGGGACATAA
The DNA here is from genome assembly GCA_964595615.1 of uncultured Saprospiraceae bacterium. Lineage (GTDB taxonomy): Bacteria > Bacteroidota > Bacteroidia > Chitinophagales > Saprospiraceae > JAHDCG01. Next base: position 3,998 of record CAZQTE010000003.1, on the reverse strand, counting down.
ACGATCCAGATGATTTTATAGATTTTGACCTCATGTCAATAGGGAAGGGAACATCTGCTAAGGACTGGCTTAACTGGGATTTAGAGTATAAAGATTGGCAAGGAAACGGAGTAGATATACAAGCCAGTTTGCAGTTTTTTCGATTTAAAGACGTGGATTGGAATAAACCTTATCAATCTGCATATAATTATGCTTATGCCTTTGCAAGACACTTTGGTGTCACACACGGAAACGGGACTGTTTGTAGTATAGAAATAGGAAATGAACCCTGGAAGTATGATGCCGCAATTTATCAAAAAATCCTTGCAGGTATGGCAAAAGGCGCGAAGGATGGAGACCCCAAAATGGAAGTTTTTCCTTGTGCTTTACAAGCTGCAGACCCGACTGTAGAGGAAAAAGATGGTTTTAAAAATTACATCAATGCACGTATTACGCCTGATGTTTTACCGCTTTTAGATGGTATAAATATTCATCATTATAGTTACAATAGTCACAATACCTACACTCAAAAAGCCTTGCAACCAGAGTCTTCTAGTTCAGTATTTTGGGAGATATTGGATGCGATAAAATGGCGAAATGCGCACTTGCCAGGTAAGAAAATTTTCCTTTCCGAATGGGGCTGGGATTCTCCCGGAGGAGGGGAGGATTGCACGCATAATCAATGTGTTCGCGAAGATGATGCTGCTTCTTTTTTGATACGAGGAGCTTTAATTGCACATCGTTTGGGAATTGATAGGGCGACCTGGTTTTATTATGGAAATGAGACTGGAGAGTCTCGATTATATGCTCGTTCGGGCTTGACTTCATCAATAGAAAAAGGCTTTGAAAAAAAGAAAACTTATTACGCTATTGACCATCTAGTCAAAGTATTGGGCGATAAACATTTTACCAAAGTTTATAAAGAGCAAAATGATTATTGGGCTTATTACTATGGCGATAAAAATGGGAAAGCAAGTCATCTTATTTTATGGCGCCCCGTGATAAATGATGACAAAAAGATTAAGGTACGATTGCATGCACCAGTTACTGTCAAGTCTGCCGCTGTTTTCTCATTTGATGAAGGGGAAAGTTTGCGAGAAATTGAGTTTAAAAGAGGGGAGAATGGGACTGAAATAATGGTAGGTAGTGTACCCGTTGTCGTGGAACTTTAAGAATTTGCGTAATTAGATTTTAAACTTAGAATTAGTATGAAAATGAAAGCTCCAAAGAGAGTGAGTAATTTGTTTTTCATTTGTATTTATGGTTCTCCGCCAAATTGTATGAAAGTGACATGAAAAAAGTAAAAAACTAAGTAATTACTTGATTTTAGCTTTTTACTTTTTTCCTGTCACACAATTTGGCCGAGAACGGTATTTATTTTATTCCTAAATGAACTTTCCTCTGTTCTAATTATCGAAATAATTATGTACTCAAGACCGTTAAAAGGAGGAGTTTTAAAAAATCTTAATTTCATTTTGAATGTTGACCCGTACGTCCTTTTTAAACAGCCAAATCATCTTCAATAACTAGCGTATTATCATCTTGCTTTCTTTCAAGTAATGCAAATCCAAAAGTGAGTACTCCCACTCGTCCGATAAACATTAAGATAATTATTAGCAATTTACCAATGTCTGACAAATCGCCAGTGATGCCTGTACTCAATCCAACTGTTCCCAGAGCAGATGCTATTTCAAAAAGTATCCTTTCGAAGTCAAAGTCTTCTGTAAATGCCATGAGGAAGCAAAAAATGAAAATAATACTTGTGTACAAAATGAATGTTGAAGTGGCAACATACAATCTTTCAAACGGTATTGTTCTTCCCAAAAAAGTAATTTGTTTCTGACCAAATAATCGGCTTTTAAGAATGGAAACCATAGCAGTTAAAGTTGTAATCTTTAATCCTCCCGCAGTCCCTGATGGTGATGCACCAAGGTACATTAGGAACGTCACAAACAACAAAATGGGCAAACTCAAACCACCTGTTGGTATAGTATTGAAGCCAACCGTTGTCATTGCCGACATTGCCTGAAAGAAGGACTTCATCAATAAATTTTCAGAATTCTGTATGGATGGTTCGGCAAAATAAATCAGCAAAGTACTAGTGGTCAAAAGCAATAAAAATCCATAAACAATAATTTTCGTAGTGAATGAAATTTCATTTGATTTACCTCTTATTCTGTACCATACATCAGTTATCACAATAAAGCCGAGAGAGCCTGCAATTGCCAAAATTGAGATAGTAGAATTAACTAAAACATTGTCACTATATCCCTCAAAACCATCATTGAACAATCCAAAACCTGCCGTACAAAATGCTGAAACACTATGGAAAATCGAAAACCAAATCGCTTTGCCTGTTTCCATTTCTGATTGTGCAAAACCGATATAAAAAGCAATTGCCCCTAAGGTTTCCATGATAATTGTAAAAACAACCACGCTTTTTATAAAGTCTCTAATCTTAATTGTCTTTGGAAGGGTAAATTCAGCACTAATTATCTTGTTGTGCCAATAGGTGATTTTCTTGGTTGTAAAAAGGAGGTAATAAGTCGTAAGCGTCATATAACCGATGCCCCCAATCTGAAACAAACCCATTATGATGATTTGACCGAAAATATTGTAACTATCATAAATACTGATAGTTACCAAGCCTGTGGTTGAAATTGCTGAGGTTGAAATAAACAAATTGTCTAAAAAGCCAACACTATCTCTGTGAAATAATGGTACGGAAAGTAATAGAAAACCTAAAACAGTATAGAGAAAAAATCCCCAAACTAAATTCATTTGAGGTGATTGACTAATCTGAAATTTTTCGTACCACTTCAGAAACTTTGATAGTATATTTTTTTTCATTTTTTTCTTCATAGGTCTTTTGTTCAAACCCGTTACCCAAGGTTTATGTTCAAATTTATCCGTGTGGGCAGCGCAGAATATCGTAGAGAGTTCCTTAACTCCTGGCGTATTGTGCACTATTTATTAGCTGCAGTATTCTTTTCCCTTATCCAATTTATTACTTTGGGATATATTTCTTTTTCTGCATTCCTTGAATGAAGTATCCTGCTATGACTATAATTCTCGATATAACCAGTATGCTTTGAACAAAATAATAATTTATTATTTTTATTTTCAAAGGATTTTATAAATTGTTCACATCCTTTTCGTGGTGCAATAAAATTATCTCCTCCCCCATATACAGATAAAATAGGTACTTTGATATTTTTCATTCTCTGCTGATAATCAATACCAGATTTACCCTTAAATTTTTTTTCCAAGTTCCAATTGAACCATTGTCTCATTAGGTAATAACTTTCATCCTCTTCTCCTCCTATTTTTCTTCCAGGTACTTTTCCTAAAATCATACTTGAATATTTTCCAATCAAAATTTTCAAGTAATTTAAAGTATTTATTCTTGCACCAAATGCTTGACAAGCAAAAATTGTTATACTATTAATTTTGTCTTTAAAATCTGGATATTTTATCAGACTAATCGTTAAGCAAATCCCGCCGCCACTATGAGTAATACAACTAATATTTCTAAGATTACAGTCATCGAAAAGATACTTAAAAACGGTGTTGAATTCTTGAAATGCAATTGTTTCAAAATCAAAATTTAGATTACAGAGTTTGCTATTCCCATGATTTCTCCATTCAAACAGCCAACAAGTATATTTTCTATGAGTAAGGTATTCCACTATTCCATTTAGGACTTTTTTATTCGAAAACGTGCCATGTGTCAGTAAAACATTTTGTCCATTCAATTCTAATAATGGACTGAATTTCCAAAGGACAATCTCACTACCGTCATTATTTTTCAGATATATTTTTTCTTCTCTCATTTTTTTATTGGTCTTAGGAATGCTGAGTCTTTACATAAAATAAACGGATGCACGAATAGTCTCCATTAATGGTTTGCTAAGCGACTTTATCGACCTCAAAACGATAGACGAGCTAAGTTTGAACAGCATCTTTTTGCTTAAACTGCGGATTACTTTTTTGCATTTTCTCGTACCAAATCCAGTAGT
>CAZQTE010000002.1:39539-44766 GCA_964595615.1 uncultured Saprospiraceae bacterium | reverse complement strand
AATGGGCAAAAGTACGGTGGACAAAAAGACGGGCAACAAGTAGAATACATCAGTCATATCGGAAGTGTTACCTTTGAAATTTTAAATGCAATAAATCACGAGAATGAAATCAATGCTGATTTAGCAATCAAGTGCGCTTTATTACATGATATAATTGAGGACACAGAATTTTCATTTGAAGAAGTGGAAGCAAAATTTGGTAAAAGTGTAGCAAATGGCGTTTCTGCCTTAACAAAAGACGAAAAAGGTATTTCAGATAAAAATGCCCAAATGCTAGATAGTCTGACAAGAATAAAACTTCAACCTAAGGAAGTTTGGCTCGTAAAAATGGCAGATAGAATTTGTAATCTTTATGCACCACCGTTTTATTGGTCAAATGACAAAAAAGAAAAATACGCCCAAGAAGCGACATTGATTTATAATGAGCTACACGAAGCGAGTCAATATTTAGCAGAACGATTATCGAAGAAAATAGAACAGTATAAGACTTATATTGATTAGAATACAAAAGCAAAACCACAACAAAATGAAACAACCAATCATTTCAGGCATTCAACAAATGGGAATCGGTATTCCAGCTGTCTATGACGCATGGGCATTTTATCGCAAGGCTTTTCAAATGGATATTCCGATTTTTGATGAAGCGGCGGAAGCAAATTTGATGCTGCCTTATACCGCGAATAAGCCACATGAGCGTCACGCTGTACTTGCCCTTAATGCACAAGGTGGTGGAGGTATGGAAATCTGGCAATATACTTCTCGCACGCCACAGCCTGCTACTTTTGAAATAAAAACAGGTGATTTAGGTTTATTCATTTGTAAGATGAAAACCCGAAACGCGGCAGAGGCTTACCAAAAGATGAAAGCGCAAGGCTTAAACTTAGTAGGTCAATTGAGCAAAGATCCTAATGGCACGCCTCACTTTTTTGTAAAAGACACTTACGGGAATATTTTTGAAGTGACAGAAGTTGGTGGTAATTGGTTTCGGAAGACAAAAGCAACTACTGGTGGTGTTTTCGGTTCGGTTATCGGAGTTACAGATATTGACCGCAGCGCGAAATTTTATGGAGAAATCATGGGCTATGATACAGTAGTTTATGACGAGACGGGTAGTTTTGAGGACTATGCAGCCTTGCCAGGTGGTGATGTAAAATTGCGTCGTGTATTATTGCGCCACTCTAAGCCACGCCGAGGCAGCTTTAGTAACATGCTAGGCAAAAGTGAAATTGAATTGATACAAGTTATCGAAGGACATGCACCACGTAAGATTTTACAAGACCGTCTTTGGGGTGATTTAGGTTTTATTCACTTGTGTTTTGACATTAAAGATATGGACGCGATGCGTCAATTGTGTGCAGCTAAAGGTTGTGCATTTACAGTGGATAGTCAAGCAGATAGAGAGGTATTTGATATGGGAGAAGCGGCTGGCAATTTCTCATATATTGAAGACCCAGACGGGGCTTTGATTGAGTTTGTAGAGGCTTTTAAAATTCCGATTTTCAAGAAAATTGGCTGGTACTTAGACTTGCGAAAACGTGCACCTGAAAAGGCTTTGCCAAATTGGATGTTAAAGGCATTGGCTTTAAATAGAGTGAAAGATTAAATTAAGTAACTGAACAAAAGTAATCTGGTTTTCTAAGCACATCTTTTCTCGCCTGCTTTCCTCAAAAAAGACTTCCGTAGCCGAGCTATGCAAGACTTTTTTAAGAAAAGCAGACAAAAAAATCTTGCACTTAGTAATACCAGATTACTTATGTCCAATTACTTAAAAATGAAGTAGATAATATTTTCTTATACAATAAACTCTACACTCACTAAAAAAGGCGCATTCTCTCAAACAGAATGCGCCTTTACTTTTGCTAAAACCAAAAAATCCCCGAACACAACTAAGCGTCCGAGGATTTTGTATCTAAAAACAACACTCTCCAAAAATCAAAAATACACCTTCAAAGAGTCGTTATTATTTATCTAATTATTGACTTACTCTTCTTCTTCGTTTTTCTCGAATCCGTCGTCAGTCAATGCTGCTTTAGGAGCTTCTGCTTTCGCTTCAGCCTTAGGCGCTTCTTTCTTCGCCTCAGCTTTTGGAGCTGCTGCTTTCTTAGGAGCTGCTTTTTTAGCAGGAGCTTTCGCTGCAGGAGCGTCAGACAACTGTAAACCAGCGAATGCATCTAAGTCACCCAAAGTAGTTTGTTGTACACTTGATTGCGTCTTCTTGACAGCAGAACGTGTTTCTTTACGCTCTTGGTCTTTTGCTTTACGCTCTTCGCCATCTGCCTCGCGACGGATGTCTTCTAAGTAACGTAAGTGAGAAACCATGATACGCTTATCATCGCGGTTGAATTCAATTACTTTAACAGTAATTACATCATCCACATTTGCTAAGTTACCGTCTTCTTTACGCACGTGCTTTACTGGAGCGTATGCTTCCAAACCGTATGGCAATTGTACAATCGCACCACGGTCGTCGCGACGAATAACCGTTGCTTCGTGGTAAGAACCGATAGGGAATACATTTTCGAAAGTATCCCAAGGGTTTTCTTCCAACTGCTTGTGTCCTAAAGACAACTTGCGGTTATTTTTGTCGATGTCCAAGATAGTAATGTCAATATCGTGACCTACTTTAGTGAACTCATTCGGGTGATTGATACGCTTAGTCCAAGATAAGTCAGAAACGTGAATCATACCACCAATTCCTTCTTTCAACTCAACAAACACACCGTAAGGAGTGATGTTTTTCACGCGACCAGTGTGACGGCTTTCCAATGGAAATTCGTCTTGGATAACATCCCATGGGTCAGCAGACAACTGCTTAACAGATAGAGACATTTTGCGATCTTGACGGTTGATTGTAACTACCTTCGCGTCAATCATTGAACCTACTTTGAAGTACTCACGCGCGTTGATTGGCTGGTTGCTCCAGCTTACCTCGCTCACGTGAATCAAACCTTCTACGCCCGGCATGATTTCCAAGAATGCACCGTAATCTTCGATATTGACCACTTTTCCTTTGACGACTGAACCTTCTGCCACAGTATCTTCCAATACTTCCCACGGGTGTGGTTGCAATTGTTTCAAACCTAAAGAAATACGTTTTTTGTTCTCGTCGAAATCGAGTACAACAACGTTGATTTTTTGGTTCAAGCTCAACACCTCGCTTGGGTGGTTGATACGTCCCCAAGAAATATCCGTGATATACAATAAACCATCGACACCACCAAGGTCCAAGAATGCACCAAAGTCTGTGATATTTTTGACCAAACCTTCCAATACTTGACCTTTCTCAAGACCAGCAATGATGTGCTCACGTTGCTCAGCCAAGTCACTTTCGATAAGTGCTTTGTGAGAAACAACAGCATTTTTGATTTGCTCGTTGATTTTGACAACTTTAAACTCCATCTGACGACCAACGTATGCATCGTAGTCAATGATAGGCTTAATATCAATCTGAGAACCAGGTAAGAAAGTCTCCAAACCGCTACAATCAACGATAAGACCACCTTTGGTTTTGCTGATAACAGTACCTTTGATAACTGTACCGTTTGCAAAACTGTCTTTGATATCTTCCCATGCAAGCAATAATTTTGCTTTACGACGGCTCAATACCAATTGACCACGCTCGTCCTCTTGCATTTCAACGTAAACTTTTACGTTATCGCCAGGCTTCAAGTCATCTAAGTCACGGAATTCGTTCAAAGGAACAAGTCCGTCAGATTTGTAGTTCAAATCTAAGACAACATCACCATTTTGGACAGAACGTACAACTGCGCTTACGATTTGGTGTTCTTTAACTGCACTCAAAGTAGCATCATACTGCTCTTCAAGCTTTGTGCGCTCTGCATCAGTATAGACAGGACCAACTTTGTTGCTCATGTCCCAGTTAAAATCATCGTGCGCCGTTTTTGGCTCTTCAACTTTCACTTCCTTTGCAGGAGCTTCAGCTGCGGGAGTAGCTGCTGGTGCAGTCTCCTCTACTTTATTAGTTTCTTCTGACATCAAAAAATGTCTTTTTTACAGAGGGCGATTGATACATTAAAATCAAAAATTTTCCATTAGGGAAAATTCGTTTTCGTTACCTCCTTTAAGTTAAATATTTCCGTCAATACGACGGCTTACAATTTCCGTTTTAGCAAGGATTCACCAAAACGGGTGCAAAGATAGGTTTATTTCAATTAAAAGTCACTGAAAATCAATCATTTATTTCGTAAAAGAAGCTCTTTTTTAAGCAAAAAAGATAAAAATTTGGTCAATGAGGTTTGATTTGAATAAATTTCACAAAAAACATTAACTTTCAATATTTTTTGAAAGATTTAAAACTTAGTATGCGTATCTTTGTTTCGTGAATGTGTTTTGATTTTAAAAGATAGAACTAACAGCTTTTTAAATGCTTGTTTTTTCTATAGCAAAAAGAAATTATGAAGACGGAAGATTTGCTCCACAGAGCCTTAAAATACGAATGGTTAAGTCCTGAAGAAGGCGTGTTTTTATTTGAGAATGCGACTACGACAGAACTCATGTATGTTGGAAATAAAATGCGTCAACATCACGTACCAGGTAACAAAGTAACTTGGATTATTGACCGTAATAGTAATACGACAAATGTGTGTATTGCCAACTGTAAATTTTGTAATTTCTACCGTCGTCCAGGACATGAGGAGGTGTACACTACGACTATCGAAGAGTACAAACCAAAGATTGAGGAGACCTTTGCTTTAGGTGGTGAGCAGCTACTTTTACAAGGTGGACACCATCCAGATTTGGGTTTGGATTTTTATGTCAATCTATTTAAAGAATTAAAAGCTTTATATCCGAATTTAAAGCTACACGCACTCGGACCACCTGAGATTGCACATGTTGCCAAATTGGAAAAAGCATCACATACCGAAGTCTTGCAAGCCTTGAAAGAGGCAGGTTTGGACAGTCTTCCTGGTGCAGGTGCAGAGATATTAAGTGACCGTGTGCGTCGTTTGATTTCCAAAGGAAAATGTGGCGGTCAAGAGTGGTTAGACGTCATGCGTGCTGCGCACCAATTAGATATTACGACCTCTGCAACGATGATGTTTGGACATATTGAGACCAATTTGGAGCGTATGCAGCATTATGCAGATTTGCGTCAAGTTCAATCTGAAAAGCCAGAACACGCCAAAGGATTTTTAGCTTTCATTCCATGGCCATTTATGGATGAAGATACTATCTTGAAAAAAATCAAACGCGCTCGTAATACTGT
>CAZQTE010000002.1:14308-39439 GCA_964595615.1 uncultured Saprospiraceae bacterium | reverse complement strand
TATGGTTTCCGTGATGTGCCTAAAAATATTATTAATCAAGAATTGGATAAGGAAGCGATGATAGTTGATTAGAACGGTGGACGGTTTACGGCCGCTTCGCTTGACGGTGGACGACGGGTGCGTTTCTTGTGATAGTTTTTTTTGCAGGTGAAATATTCTTCTGAATATTTCACCTGTTCTCATTTTAATACAGTCATAAAAAATCGTAGTAATCATCCATACGGACGCGTAAAATCATTCTCAAAAAAACTTAGGAACGCTCCAAATATTCAAAGGAAAACTTGCAGACCTTTATTCAAACCAAAAAGAATTCAACCTAAATACACTTTGAATGAATCAAAATACCGAACTTCGCAGTCCAAAACGAGAAAACGCCTCGTAAATCGTAAATCGTAAATCGTAAATCGTAAATCAAAATGATTCTTTCGGACAAAAAAATAATGGAAGGCATAAATAACGGTGAAATCGTTATCGAACCTTTTCGCAAAGATTGCTTAGGCACTAACTCTTATGATGTACATTTAGGGAAAAATTTTGCTGTCTATAAAGACCATATTTTAGACTCGCGAAAGCATAATGAGATTGAGCATTTTGAGATTGGAGAAGAAGGTTTTGTCTTGCACCCAAATACCCTTTACCTCGGCGTGACGGAGGAATATACGGAAACACACGCTACAGTTCCTTTCTTAGAAGGAAAGTCAAGTGTCGGTCGTTTAGGTATTGATATTCACGCGACAGCAGGGAAGGGCGATGTAGGTTTTTGTAATACTTGGACACTAGAAATTTCCTGTACACACCCCGTACGTGTCTATCCAGGAATGCCAATTGGACAATTAATCTACTTCAAAGTAGAAGGCGATATTGAAAATTACTACAACAAAAAGAAAAATGCAAAATACAATCAAAGGACAATTCGTCCCGTTGAGAGTATGATGTGGAAGAATAAGTTTTAGTTATTGATTACTATGTTATTGTGTTATTGGTTATTAGCGTGATTTACGCTATTAGACCTTTCGCAATAACCTAATAACCAATAAAATAATAACTAATAACCAACGATATGCGCACGATAGCACAAGCAATTTCTGTCATTTTCCACCCCTTATTAATGCTAACTTATATGTTAGTATTGCTACTTTTGGTCAATCCATATTTGTTTGGAGTACCGAGTATTGGGGCGCACAAGCAGTTGATTTTGATGATGTTTATTTCGACATTTGCTATCCCGATGTTAGCAGTCGTGATGATGAAAATATTGGGTTTGGTGGAGACATTAGAGATGAAGGATAAGATGGAAAGAGTCGGTCCATACATCGCCGTGGGAATTTTTTACATGTGGATGGCGTTCTATGCATACAAGTCTCCAATTATACCGACCGCTTATGCTGTTCCTGTAGTTGGGACAACGATTGCGCTTTTTACAGCGTTTATAATTAATTTAGTTCAAAAAATCAGCATTCACGCCGTCGGCATGGGTGGTTTGATTGGCATGACCTTGATAACGATGTGGCTGTTTAGTTATGATAGTTTTGCTGTTGAAGTATTTAGTTTGGGAACTTTCCAAATTAGTATGAGTCTAATTTTAATGATTGTCATTGTTTTGGCAGGTTTGGTGGGGACTGCTCGCATGATTTTGGGGGCGCATACGCCTCCTGAGTTGTATGGCGGTTATATGGTCGGATTTTTGACTCAATTTATTGCATTGCGTTTCCTATTTTAGGAATGCAGATTTTCTCAGGTAAAATACCTGAAGAATTACTTTACGAAAAAGAAAATGGCAGAAACGAAAAGAATGCGGCAAGTAGCCGAATTAATAAAAAGAAATTTTGGGATAGTGCTCCAATCTCAAGGAGGATATATCTATGGAACAGAAGCATTTGTAACTGTTACAGAAGTGAAGATGTCACCAGATTTCGGAATTGCGAGAATTTACTTAAGTGTTTTCAATATTGATGATAAACACAATGTCATCCTAGAAATGGAACAAGAATATTCTCGCTTGCGTCAAGAATTAGGAAATCGCCTCAAGCGTCACGTGCGTCGCATTCCTAATTTACAATTTTATCTAGATGATACTTTGGACGAAATGTATCGCTTAAATAATCTCTTTGACGGCTTAGATGAAAAGAAAGCTTTCCAGATTGGAGATAAAATGGAGGAAGAGGAGTAAGTTAAATATGAAGTATGAAATAGGAAATATGAATATTCGACTGCTTCGACAGTACTATTCTATCAACATATTCTAATTAGCCTTGTTAGTTCATTGACGGTCTAACATCCAATAACTTGCCCGAATGGGTCTAACATCTAAAATCTCAAAAATGGACATCTGGGCTAGATTCAAAGATTTTTTTCAGCAATCGGAGGAGAGTTCGCCTTCCAAACCTTTGATTCATGAGATGATAGAGCGGACGAAAGAGGAGAAGAAGGATTATGAATTTTGGAAGACGACGGTTGTTTCTAAGAATTTATTGACTTGGCTGTCTAATCAATATGGCATATTTCAAGCATTGCCAAACGATACAGATGAGGCAATGGATTTTTTAAACACGCCATCTAGTAAAGGTTTTGTCATTCACTTCTACAAAACAGAATATAGTGAGCGCGATGTCACTTACTTATTTGATTTGTTAAAAGAGAGAATTCTGAGATTGGATTATAGAACACAAATCTCTGACCGTAGAGAATTTAATCGCCCCAATTGGGTAGAAAAAGTAGAACGCCACTATCTAAAGCCTAAGCCAGACTTTATGAAGACCGAAAAATTTAATCAAGGCTTCGGAAATATTACGATTGAACTGCTATTTAGAAATGATAAACCGCATCAATTAAAGCTTCGAGCGACGATTTATAAAGACCACCTATTTAAAGATGCGGATACTTTTCAGAGTCTGATGAAAGGAATAACCTGACAGATAGTTTGTTTATATTATAGTACTAAGTAGTCCATCAAGGTAGATTAGAAACCATTCCCAGTTAATACTTTATATTTCAGATTTCATAACTACCTTCGCTTTATGAAATTCCTCAGCTTACTAAAATATATCCGCAATTATAAAAGTTGGGTCGTTGGTCACGTACTCAGCAATTTGTTAATGGTATTTTTTTCTGTAGCGAGTATTCCTGCTTTGATACCTTTTTTAAGCATTCTCTTTGGAACTACAGACAAGGTATTGAAAAGACCGACCGAAGCTTTTAACTCAGAAAATTTTGAAGCTTGGATTAGCTATTACATTAGTGGATATATCTCTGAGTATGGTGAAGAAATGACTCTTGCTTATTTATGTGGTGGGATTGTCATTATTTTCCTCCTTAAAAATCTCTTTCGTTATTTAGCCCTCTTTTTTCTTGCACCTGTGCGTAATGGTATTGTACGTGATATTAGGCAAAATCTTTTTGAGAAGACTTTGAGTCTTCCTCTGTCCTATTTTTCGGAAGAAAGAAAAGGAGATATTATGTCGCGGGTATCAGCAGATGTACAAGAAATAGAATGGAGTATTTTGAATGTTTTGGAAACCGTTGTCAGGGAGCCCTTATTGATAATTGGTGCGCTGAGTTTTATGTTTTATGTAAGTCCAAAATTGACCTTTTTTGTTTTTGGCTTACTTGTTTTTACTGGATTAATTATTGGTGGTATTGGCAAAACTTTGCGCAAACATAGTCGTGATATTCAAACTTTACTAGGTAATTTAGTGACAGTTTTAGAAGAAGCTTTATCTGGTTCTCGTATTATTAAAGGATTTACCGCAGAACAATATCAAGCAGATAAATTTGCTAAACAAAATAATGCATATCGTCAAACTCAAACACGTTTACTGTGGCGTAGAGATTTAGCATCGCCTATGACGGAGACATTGGGAGTGATGACAGTTTCTATTCTGATTTGGTATGGCTTCAAACAAGTCCAGTCTGATGCGCTTTCTGTTGCGACCTTCTTTAGTTTTTTATATGCCTTTTTTACAATCATTGAACCTTCAAAAAAATTCTCTTCTGCTTCATATAATATCCAAAAAGGAATGGCTGCAGTAGACAGAGTAAATGAAATCATGGAGGCAGAAAATAAAATCAGAGATAAGGATAATGCATTAACAATTAGCACATTTGCCAATAAAATAGAATATAAAAATATCTCTTTTCGCTACGGAAACTCTGATAAAGACGTTTTGAGTGGAATAAATTTATGCATTGAAAAAGGAAAAATTATCGCTTTGGTTGGTGCATCGGGCGCGGGGAAATCAACACTAGCAGATTTACTCCCTCGTTTTTTTGATGTAACGAAAGGAGAAATATTACTAGATAATATTAATTTAAAAGATTATAAATTAAGTGACTTGAGAGGTTTAATGGGAATTGTTTCTCAGGAGCCGATTTTATTCAATGATACGATTTATAATAATATTGTTTTTGGAGCAAAAGGAGTTTCTCAAGAAGAGGTTGAAAGTGCGGCTAGTATAGCAAATGCACATGAATTTATCATGAAAAGTCCAGACGCTTATCAAACAAATATAGGTGATAGGGGGAGTAAATTGAGCGGAGGTCAGCGTCAAAGATTAACTATTGCTCGTGCAATTTTGAAAAATCCCCCAATACTTATTTTAGATGAGGCAACTTCCGCATTAGATAGTGAGTCAGAAAAATTAGTGCAAGAAGCTTTGGAAAAATTAATGCAAAATAGAACTTCTATTGTTATCGCACATAGACTTTCAACTATTCAACATGCAGATGAAATTATTGTAATGAATGAAGGTAAAATCTTAGAAAGAGGTACTCATGAAGTACTCATGAAAAAGGAAGGAGAATATCAAAAATTAGTAGAAATGCAGGGGTTGTCTTAGTAAAACATGATTGTTTAGCCCGAATTATTACCGGAGAATAGCTCAGTAGTAAGTCAAGCTAATTGTGATATGTTCGCGTGTGAGTATTTTTTGTCTGCTTTGGCTTTAGAAATCGACTATAGCCGTAGCTACACGAGAATTTTTAAAGTGAAAGCAGGCGAGAAATTATCCACGCCAACTTATCATGATTTGTTTGACTTACTACTCAGGCTAAACAATCATTTTATGGTACTAAAAAGGCAATAGCAAAAGCCAAAACAGAAATTACCATTCCATACATAAATACACCATAACAAATACTCAAGTAGCGATATTTTTTTGCCAAGACAATACCTAAAAAGTATAAATCACGAGTCATTGTAGAGTATAAATAATCGCTATCGCGAATCATTTCCATCATTCCCCAATGAAAATCGTCCATTTTCATTTTATAATAATTTCCGAAGAACAGTAAGTTCCCTTTTCTTTTTTCGATGTCCTCGCGAGCTATTTTTCCTTCTGTAATCTTCGGACGCGTAGATAGCGTCGCGAAAATAATCGCAATTAAACAGACTGATAACATGATAATAGTGGGGAAAATCAAGCGTGGATTTTCAGAGAATCTTGGGAGTAACTGAGGCAATACAATTGAAATAACAATCGCATTTATACTTAACATAATGTTAGCCTTGTTGTCAGCAATAGAACTCAAGTTAACATGTGTCCGGTAGGTTGTACGATACATTGTTTCTACTCCTCGACCAAGGCGGATTTCGTTTAATTCTAAGTTATCTCCAGAGCTATCTTTACCAGACTTAGACTTTTTCTTCTTTTTACTTTTATCTTGAGCGCGTAGAGCTTCTACACTTTCTACCTCTGTTGGATTTAGTCGCAATTTCTGTTTCCTTAGTTGTTTTATATGTTTCAACTTTCGTTTACCATACAAACCCTCTGCTACAGCGGTGTGGTAGCTATGCTTGAGCATAAAATCTATTTCAAAATCAATCCATTCTTGCTCACTCATCATCATACCGCGTGTAAGCATCAACTCTTGACGTACCCGCCCCGTTCTATCCCAGTAATATTCATTTCCAAGATGCGCTAAATCTGCATCACAAAGTATTTGTTCATGTATTTGCTTAGGTCTTTGAGGTACTTTTGTAGCCATGATGCATCCTTCCATCATCTTTAATTCTTCCTCTGCATAGTCATAATCTGCCATAAAATCTCGCAGCAACATACACCCCCTCTCTTCATGATTATCTGGACCGTCTTTATATCCTGTATCATGAAACCAAGCCGCTAATTCTAGTAAAATTAGCTCGTTTTCAGGTAAAGCAGAGGCTTCTCCCAGTTTTCGAACACCTTCTAAGACCTGCATAGTGTGTTGCAAGTCATGGTAGACATATTCTGCTGAAATATGATCTTTAAAATATTGTGTAACAAAGCTTTGTGCTGCGTCTAGAATGTCCCGGTTCGCTTCTGTCATTGCTATTTTGAGTTTGAGACGGGAAATTATCACTTTTTCAGCTTTTAGCGAAGGTTTTAACCAAAATACCTTTCCAAAGTGGATAAAAAACTTTGCTTTCGTGCTGTGGACACAGTTATTTTCGCTCCATTCTCCATTTCTACATATCCACCTTTTCCGCGAACGTACTTAATTAATAAATCTAAATTAATCGTATTGGACCGATGCACTCGGACAAATCTTGGATGATGATGTAATTTATTCTCCACTTCAGCTAAAGTTTTTGAGACTAATATTTTTCGATTATTTGTTAAATGTATGAAAGTATAATTTCCATTTGCTTCTAGTTGAACAATCTCTTTTATCTTTTCAAAGTGAATGCCTTCTAAGGTTGGAAGAGCAATCTTACGTTGCGGACGTTCAATGCGTAAGTTTCTTTCTAGAGCCGTTTCGGAATTTAGTTCTCTAATTGTTTCTGCTGTATTCATAATTTTTAGCTTTGAGTTTCGAGATAAATAAGTATTACTTATTGTACAAACCTAAAGGCGTAAAGAATAATTAGCGAACCAAATAATAAAATATGTCAGGTTTCTGAATTTTGTATCTTTACATTTTAAGGAGTATAAAGTGCGGCTAGATGACATTTTTTCCACTCATTCTTGCTTAATTTTATAGCATTAATACAACATTATAGATATTTTTTTATGCCAAAAACACCTTCCGAAAAATTATTTCGTCTTGTAAAATCTCTATCTGGGAGCGAAAAAAGATATTTTAAAATCTTCATTAATAACAAAGGAAGTAAGGACAACAAGTACCTGAAATTATTTGATGCTATAGAAGAACAAGATTTATTTAATGAAGCAGAATTACAAAAAATCGTTTATCCCCGAGAACAAGTAGAGAGTCGTAAGTATTCGGAAATGAAAGGATACTTGTATGACTTAATATTAAAAAGCCTACAAGCTTACGATGAGAAAACTTCAGTTGATTATAAGTTGAAGGGAATGTTATTGAGTGTGCGAACTTTATATAAAAGGTCGCTTTTTGAAGATTGTAAAGAATTGATGCATAAGGCAAAAAAAATAGCAGCTAAGTATGAAGATTTTAATACAGCTTTAGAACTTTTACATTGGGAAAAACAGATAGCCTATGCGGAGACGAATATTACCTACTTAGATAAAAATCTAGAGAGAATAAAGGGGGAAGAAAAGAAATTAGTAAAGCAGATTAAGAACGTCTCAAAGTATAGAAATATATTTTTCAAAGTTCTGATTAGCCTTAGAAAAGATGCGGCTTCGGTAAAACAAAACTCTGAAAAATTATCTTTCATTGAAGAGGATAAGCTGATAAAGGATATAGAAAATGCGGGGTCGTATAAGGAGAAAACACTTTATTATCGAGTGTTGTCTACTTACTATTTTGCTATTAGAAATTCTGAAAAATTTTACTCTTCAAGTGCTAAATTAGTCGAGCATTTAGAAAGTAAAAATTACATGATAGCGGAAGACACATCAGAATACATTTCTGCATTAAGTAACCATATAGTGGCATCTGGAACGCGTGGAGAATTTAATGAAGTCGAAGGAATTCTTACAAAATTGAAGACCGTTTCAGGTAAAACGCATGATGATAAGCTAAAAGTTTATCGTCAGTATTACTCTGGAAAATTACGTCTATATGCGAGTAGAGGTGACTTTGAAAGTGGATATAAGGAACTGCAAGAACATATGAAAACCCGAGAAAAGTTTGATTTAAACTTTTTTCGCAAAGACTCTTTTTATATTGTTTATTTCACAATTTCTTTTGGAGTAGAAAAATATGAAGAAGCTCTCGGTTATTTAAATGAATGGTTGGGAATGTCTAGAAATATTGAGAGGAAAGATTTACAAAGTTTAGCAAGAATTCTTAATCTAATTATTCACTATGAAATGAACAATATTGATTTAATAGAATCACTTCTACGCTCAACTTATCGTTTTCTAAGTGACAAGGATTTTTTCTCACACTTTGAGAAAAAATTTCTTAGTTCCTTGCGAGAAGCAATTGAAATTCAATCTCGTAAGGAACTAAAAAATCATTGGAATAATCTCTCAAAAGAATATGAAAGATTGGAAGAGGAGTCAGGATTACCGAATATTATCCGCTGGTTTCCTGTAAAAGAATGGATTGATGCTCATGCAAATGATGCTTCTTTTGCTCAAATTGTGAAAGAGCAATTTGAACAACGTTTATCCTTGAAAAGCAGTACCTAATCTATTATTTTTAATAGTGTTTATTTGCTCAAAGCGTATATCCATGTCCCCCCAATCAATCCAACTTGAGCCTCCTGATCCACCTGGAGAGTTGTTTGCCGCACGGAAACCACCTTTAATATTTTTTGTTTCTTTTAGTTCTGAGCTTTTAAATTTTGCAAAAGTATTTTTCTTTTTCATGTCATTTCTTTTTCAGATGATAGAGATTTGTTGGTAAATTAAGAACGGGGTACAATCCGCTCACAATATAAATATAGGATTTCTTCTCTTTTGATACAAAACCAAAAAAAAGTAAAAATCAGATTTCTAATTAAAAAATAAGAAGCCGAATAACACAAAAAATGTCATTCGGCTTGCTTAGGGTCGTTAAAAAAATAACTTATAACAGTTTGAACATTCTTTTTTCCTTATTTTTCGTTAAAAAGCCTCGTCAATGCCCTGCATTGCCTACGTTTTTTGCCTCAAATAAGAAAAAAATAATTGCTCAACTTTGTTATAACTTATTCTTTAAATGACCCTTATTAAACTCTGTCCTTGTTGATCCTTTTAAAATAATTTTGATTGACCATCGCCTTCTATATCAAAGTCAATTGAATCTCCAGGTTTCAACTTCTTTTTATCAGTAGATTTGTTTTTTGCTACTTCTGCTTTTTTATTCAAATCTTCGACTGTGATGATTTTGCTTTCTGTCAATTTATTCCCGATAGCTTTCCAACCTTTGATATCGATGAATTCAGCCAAGTCTAATTCAGCTTCTTCCTTTTGTCGATTGACTCGAATACTATATTTTATCTTAGGGTTTTCTGCTACCGATGCAAAGTATAATTTACTCTGTTTATGGTCAGAAATGAAAGTATATTTTTGTCCCGTCTTAGATGTTTCTATTTTAAAACGTTTAACGGTTGTCTGACCTTTCTCTCCTTCCCAATAAACAGCACTTATCACTAATTTAGGGTCATATTTTCCAATATGAACAATGTTAGGAACATCATAACGATTCGTCATCTCATAATCTGTTAATTTATAACTACCGTCTTTATAAATTACCAAGATATTAGCACCTGTATCAAATTCACCCAACAATAAGCCTCGCTCTTCTGTATTTAAACGCCCACTCACTTCATCCATATAAATTTTCAAGGCTCCTAATGTCGAGTTTCCTTGTGATATCTGCGTCACTTTACGGACAGGATATTTAGTTACAATATTTCCTTGAGAACCCCTGCCTTTAATCGACAATTCACTGAAATCATAATCAAAAATCTTCACACGTGCGGACGACCCTTGAGATAATTGTACAGATACAACTTCGCTTTCTCCATTTGGATTTGCTGTAAAATATAGAGCTTTTGAATTTTTAGAACCCTTTGTTAGGTCATACTCTTTATCTCTTGTGATTGCTGTAACATTAAAACGTTTCGCCATTGTACGTCCCGTTTTTCCGTCTACATACATCATGTTGTAAGTCGTACGCTCATCGCCTTTGCTCCAAACAGCTACATGAATAATATCTTTCCCGACAAAGGTTTTATCTGAAATTCGAGTAACTTGAAATTTACCGTCTTTGCGGAAAACAATTATATCGTCAATATCTGAACAGTCACTCACAAACTCATCTTTCTTCAAACTCGTACCAATAAATCCTTCTTTGTAATTGACATACAATTTCGCATTATTCGCAACGACCTGAGTACGCGCAATGGTCTCAAATGAAGTAATCTCGGTGCGACGCTCTCTACCTTTTCCATATTTAGCTAAAAGATTTTGGAAATAAGCAATGGCAAATTCTGTCAAATGTGCCAAGTTGTGCTTCACTTCTTCCAACTGCTTCTCCAAATCTGCAATCTTCTCGTCTGCTTTGAATGCATTGTATTTTGAAATACGTTTGATTCTAATTTCTGTCAAACGCGTAATATCATCTTCTGTTAAATCTCGAAGTAATTTTATACGTTTATCATTTTTCGCCGCTTTCATATTTGGCGTCAAAACGTATTTACGCATTTCTGTGTCAATAATCTTGACGACTTCTTCCCAAGTTTCAGCCTCCTCAATATGGTGATAGACACGATTTTGGATAAATATTTTCTCAAGACTTAAGAAGTGTAATTTTTCCTCTAATTCTCCTTTTTTAATTTCTAATTCTTTCTTCAATAAATCCTTTGTACGGAATGTTGAAAGTTTTAGAATAGTATCTACATCAGTAAAATGTGGCTTATTGTCAATAATGACACAAGCATTTGGAGAAATAGAAACCTCACAATTTGTAAAAGCATAAAGTGCATCAATCGTCACATCAGGAGAAACTCCAGATGCCAATTCTACTCTAATCTCTACATCAGCAGCTGTAATATCCTCTACTTTTTTTATTTTGATTTTACCCTTGTCATTCGCTTTGACAATACTGTCCATGAGATTTGTCGTCGTTATCCCGTAAGGTAATTCGGTGATAACTAGCGTGTTTTTATCTAGACGTGAAATTCTTGCGCGGCATTTTACACGACCGCCACGTTTTCCTTTATTGTATTCCGCAATATTTAACAAGCCGCCTGTCTGAAAATCAGGATAAATCTTAAAAGGCTTCTCTTCTAAGATTTTTATTGAAGCTTTTAAAAGTTCAATAAAGTTATGAGGTAAGACTTTTGTAGAAAGTCCAACCGCGATACCTTCAACGCCTTGCGATAGAAGCAATGGAAATTTAACGGGTAAGTTAATCGGTTCTTTTTTCCGACCGTCATAAGTCACCTGCCACTCTGTAGTCTGAGGATTAAAAGAAGTCTCTAAGGCAAATTTAGTAAGGCGGGCCTCAATGTAACGTGAAGCAGCCGCGCGGTCACCTGTACGTGAGTCTCCCCAGTTTCCCTGCGGGTCAATAAGCAAATCTTTCTGTCCTATATTGACCATTGCATCACCAATAGAAGCATCACCATGCGGGTGATACTGCATCGTTTGACCAATGACATTGGCCACTTTGTTATAACGACCGTCATCCATTTCTTTGAGCGCATGTAAAATGCGTCGTTGTACGGGTTTCAAACCGTCTTCGATGGAAGGAACTGCACGCTCCAGAATAACATAAGAAGCATAATCCAAAAAGTAATCTTCGTACATACCTTTTAGGGTAGTTACTTTTTCATCACTCTGCGAATTATTATTGTTTTCGGGATTTGTTCCCTTATCGTTTTTATTTTCACTCATACTTCAATTTCTATTTTGCAGGGAAAACACTTTCTTTTACCAATATAATAATTGTGAAAGAAGTCGAAAATAAGATTTTCAGACGGCAAATATAAGCAAATAGACGTTTTTTCATAAACAAATTGTTTGTATTTTTGATGTTTTTTTATAATTTTTTGTTTGTAAAAGGAATTTTTATGAATTTCGGTTAAAAATAAAATCATTTGGATTCTTTGTTGCTTGTTAAAAACTCAAATTAACCTTACCTTTATAAGCAGCATATTAAGCAAATAGAACGTTTTGTGCTTATAAAACTCATTTTTAAAAGCGGGATTTCTATTATTCACCTACTTTTTTGACATTCCCGTTCTACCTATTTCCAAACCAAAACCAATATCATGGATATTGTATTACCATTAGAAAACGAAGAATCGAATCTCGTCCAAGCTTGTGCAAAAAAGGAACGCTGGGCACAAAAAGTGCTTTACGAAACCTACTACGGCAAGATGATGGGAGTAACTCTTCGCTACTCAAATAATTCTGAGGATGCTCTGGACATTTTGCATGAAGGCTTTATCAAAGTCTTTAAGCACATTGGCAGATACCAACCTAATACTTCCCTTAATGCGTGGATTCGTCGCATTATGGTCAATACTGCTATTGATTATTACCGAAAAAATGTACGTCGCCGTACTGAAGATATTGATACCGCTTTTGATATTAGTTCTAAAGATGCTGATGCAATTAGTCAGGCAACAGAACAAGAAATTTTGGAAGCTGTGCAGGAATTATCTCCTGCCTATCGAACGGTCTTCAATCTTTACGTAATAGAAGGTTTTTCACATAAAGAAATTGGAAATGCTTTGGGGATTACAGAAAGTACCTCTCGGTCTAATTTAGTGAAAGCAAGAACGAAATTGAAAGAAAAACTTAGCGCGAGATTTGATTATGGAGTACGGAAATAATAAAATGGACGATAAAATACGAGAAGCATTGGAGCGCTTGGAAGTGCCTTTCGATGCAAGTCATTGGCAAAACTTTGAGGAGAAGTTGGATGCAATGGATTTGAATACAGGTGACACTGTAGATGAAGCGGCTTTTGATGCCAATCTTTCAGCTAATCTTACTAATCTAGAGACTGGAGCAGCAGACTGGGATAGTTTTGTAGGAAAATTAGAGGATGCAGAAAGTCAAGACCCATTTGATGCAATAATAGCAGCAGGTTTGACTGGTGCAGCAGCAAGTGCAAGTGCGGATTGGGGGAATTTTGAAGAAATGCTTTCAGCAGCAGAAGCGGCAGATTTGACAGCAGATGATAATATTATAGACCAAAAAGTACAGCAAAATTTAGAGGATTACGAAGCTCCTTATGAACCAGAAAACTGGTCATTAATGCGAGAACGTATTAAAGAAGAATTTTCTTTACGTCGCAAATTGATTCGTTATAGAGTAGCGGAAGTTTCAGTAATGATACTAGCGATATTTACGCTATTTAACTACTTACCAAAAAATGAATTAGGTAATTTTATAATTATAGAACAAGTAAAAGAACGTATTAAACAAAAAGTATCTCCACAGAAAACGCAAGAGGTAACTTTACAAAATACCCCTATTGCATCTGCTGCTAGTGCAGATAAAAATACCAAGGATAACGAAATTGATTTAAATATTTTTTCTGCAGAGGTTCAAACAAATTATGTCGCAACAGGTGATGCCATTAGTATCTATGCAGTTCAAGAAGTTAAAACGGTCTCTCCTTTAGCGATTTTAGACACGCCATTAGAAGTTAATGATAATGTTAGATTAACTCCTTCAAATGTACCTGCTACCGAAGAAAAAGAAGAAAAGAAAGGTTTGTTCGCTTGGATGAAAAAAGACCAAGAATCAGAACTTGAAACGAGTGAAGATGCAACAATGAAATCCTTTCTTTTGGAGGCTTTAGAAAACAAAAAAACAAAAGAGCTTTCTTCTAATGAAGAAGAAATTTTACAAGCATCAAAGGTTAAATTAGAACACAAAAATGTGCGTTTAGCGATGTTTACTTCGGCTGATTTGTATGGTGTATATACTCCTTATAATCTATCTCCTAAGTTTGTTCCTACATCTACGTATAGTGCAGATGTAGGTGGTGGAATTCTATTTGATTTCCAAAAGAATCGTTTGCATATTATAACAGGTGGTGCTTATATGCCTAAGCATTATCAACCATTAGAGGGAGCACAAGTTACAGGAGAATTTGAGATTGGTTACCTAAAAGAAGAATTAGAAAAAATTCAATTAGATATAGTCCATGTCCCTCTTGATTTGCGCTATGATTTTGTACAAAAACCCAAATGGCGTTTATATGGACTTGCTGGTGCCTCATTCAATATTGTCTTAGGAACAGTTTATGATATCGAAACAGAGGTTATTGCAATTAATGAAGGGGTAGACCGTGAAGCTGTTATTAACTCTAGAGAGACAAGTTCAGAATTAGAGACAAGAGATTTTCCAGAGGGTATTGCTGAAGGAGGTAGACTTCCTGAAAATATATTTTTAACAGCACAATTGGGTTTTGGCGCGGAACGATTTGTAACACAACGTTGGAGTATTTTCTTTGAGCCTGTTTATCAACAACAATTTTCAAAAATGGGAATCGGTCCTAATGAAAATACTTTCCGTACAATTTCTTTGCGCTTGGGTGCTAAGGCTACGATGTTTGGGAAGTAAGATTTCTTGAACAGATTAGAAAGCAAAAAAATAGCTGAGTGTCTTTGGACACTCAGCTATTTTTTTATGAGTATTCAGGTAACAGTCACTTACGTTTTGAATGAAAAAGCTAATTATTTTATCCGAGTGCTAAGGATAAGAAGTGCCTGTTACCTTTTCTTGGATTTACAAAAGGTAACAGGCATTTGTATTTTCTATAACTTACAGGTATTATCACCTCTTTTATTGATACTAAATTAAATGACTGTTACCTAAATAGTTGCTTTTGCATTACTTCAACTCCTTAATCTTAATATTCCGATACCACACTTTATCTCCGTGGTCTTGTAAAGAAATATGTCCAGATTTACCTTTTCCAAAACCTGGCATTTCGTGAAATTTACTCTTCGCAATCATCGCCGTCCATTCTGGTGTGTACATTTCAAACTCGACGACTTTTTTGCCATTGAGCCAATGTTCTACTTTACCATTGTTTTTGATGAGACGGATTTGATTCCAGTTTCCTGCAGGTTTGACCGTTTCTTCATTACAAGAAATCATGTCATATAAATCACCTGCTCGATGCGTTTTGATTTTCGCGTCAGAGTGGCAAGTATTGTCCAAAACTTGCATCTCAGGACCTGTTTGCCAGACGTAATCATACTTGTTGCTTTCTGTTACATTGTAAATGATACCACTGTTACCACAAGGAGAAATGCGCCATTCTAGATTCAATTCAAAATTCTCGTAAGACTTATCCGTGATAATATCACCACCGTCAGCAGCTTGCCAGCCACCGCCGTCTTTTTTGACTGAATTAAGCATCAATGCTCCTTTTCTTACAATCCAACTCGAACCAATCGTCTGCTTGCGGAAATTGCGCCAGCCGTTTGTTGTTTCGCCATCGAAAAGCAATTCCCAACCATCTGCTTTTTCTGCTGCCGTTAATTTATTCAAACTATCGTAGTCTGTTTCGTCGGTGTAGCCTGGTTCATTTTCAGGAATATTATTTAAGGTGTACCAAGCTTCCGTTGACCATATTTTTTGATTATCAGCGCTTGTCCAGTCATTTGGTAATTTAACATAAACCACATGACCTTCTTTCATGCCGTCTATCTCTAAGAAAATTTTCTTGCGGTCTTCGCTGATTTTAATCAACTCAATTCCCAAGTCTTCCAAGTCCATTTTCGGTCCACCATATTCAGCCGTTGGCTTGTACCACCATTGTTTGATATTATATTTCAAAGCATTTGTGCCAAAACCTTCAGCTAAAGGCTGCGTCAGTTCAATTTCTAAACCATTCGTTTTTGCGCGCACAGCGAGCATTTCAAAAGCAGGCTTTTCATTGTACTTGATGCGTTGCAATCCATACCACAATTTACGGTCTTGACGCCAATTACCCGTCGAGCCAATACCTCCAATATAAACGGCATTATCAGGTCCCCAAACATGACGATTTACACCTGCTTCCATTCCTTGCATCCAACGGAAAACAACGCCTTGATATTCATTATTTATCTTCTCGACAAATACACGCTTGAGTCCACCATGAGTGACCTCTCCGTGTGTCATCTGACCTTTGTAAATTCCTTCGGGAATGAGCGACGGACTGGAAGGAGAGTTACCAATTTCATTTTGTGGTAACCATACGACAGGCGGTTTTTCTTTCATATTAGCCGTCCCGACAGGGTCAACAGAATGTGAACCAAAGAATGCATCTTTTGTCACATGCAAAATCTTACAGGCTGGCAACCAATCACCTTGATTATCTGCTACAAATATTTCATCATCAACACCCAAACCGATGCCATTTGGCGTACGTAAACCGTGGGCGATAAATTCTGTTTCACCTGTGTTTTTATTGATTTTTACGACACGACCACGGTCTTGAATTTGTGGTTGTGTACTTGCTCCTCCAGGGTTAATTGCTGTTGCCAAAGTCGCATAAAAATGCTCATCTTTAAAAACTAAACCAAAGGCAAACTCGTGGAAATTTGCAGAAGTACGCCATTGATTCGAAACCGTATAATACTCATCAATAATCTCATCTCCATTCAAATCCTTAAGACGTGTCAGCTCTTGTTTTTGTAAAACATAAATGACATCATCCACTACTTTTAAACCTAAAGGCTCTGCTAATCCCGTTGCAATGCGTTTAACTGTAATTTTCTTTGGGTCACCAGATTGCACATTGTCTACGATAAAAACACCACCTTCAGCGTCCCATGTACTTACTACCAAACGACCGTCAGACAAAAAGTCCATACCACCTACTTTAGGTGTGAAACCTTCTGGACGCGCCTGCATAATATCGTAGCTCGGGTGCATTCCTTCTAAAGGAAAGCCGTCACCTGGCAATGCTCTTTGATTAACCATTGCAGGTTCTGCTACACCTTCGAGGATATTGTCCGTATTATGAAATAAGGCAGTTTCAGGAATGGTTTTGAAGCCTCCACCGTCAAATGATACCCATTGTAAATGTAAACTACGACCACCTGCTCCTTGGAAATATTCCACGCGGAAAGGGTGATAACCTTTACTCAATGCAATTTCACCATCGATAGCATAATCACCGTGTAAACCGTCATTATTAATGAGTTCTTTATCATCAATAAAAAGACGAGAACCATCATCACTACTTAAGCGGAAAACATAATTATTATCTTTTGGAATCAGAATATAACCTTCCGCAGAAATCGCAAAGTTTTCATCTAAGTCTTTAAAATCTGGCCCTTGCGCATCAATGGTAGGTAAAACGCCTGAAAAAGCTGGTTTTTCATCCCATTGCACATCTGCTAATTCTAAGTAAGTTTTTTTCTCATTGGTTGGAAAATAGACTTTGATAAGTGCCCCAGACATCATTTTATCATTCTCAACATCTGTCTCCGCTTCTACAAGATTTAATGGAGTAGACTCTCCAGGGACTTCTTTAGGTTGTTTTGCCTCTTCTTCTGCATCCAAACTCATAATATATTCAACCATGCTCGTAATCGTACTTTCTGGTAAATCATCGTGAGCAGACATTACTGTTTCGCCCCATACGCCAGAACCACCATTTTTTACTTTGCCAACTAACATGGCTACATTATCAGGATTGTTGCGGTATCTTTTGGCTACATCAACATAAGCTGGTCCGATAGTTTGGACATAAGTATTGTGACAAGTTTTACAATCACTTCTGGCTATTTGGCGGTAGCCTATAGGGCGTTCTTCCTCCTCTTCTGCGCCTTCTACTTTATTTGCATTTTCGTAAAGTGGCTTTTTTGTAAACCATGTTGTGAAAGATGTTTGTGTATTAGAATTTAACTTCAACTTTCCGTCTAATTCTAAACCAGAAAGTTTCATAGCATCAATTTGCTTTTCAGAATCTACAGTCCACTCTCCGTCTGTCACAACACTACTTTTTAAAGAAACAGAACCTACATTTGTATTGAAAACAACATCAACGCCATTTGGTACATTTTCGGTTTTAAAAGTACGCTCAAATCCGTCCGTTCCTCCTTCTTTGGAAACATACTCAGGTCGCTCAGACACGGAGAAAGTCGCACCGTCCCCTGTTGTCAATTCATAATTTAACCAAACTTGTCCACGTTCAATTCTGTGTCCTCGATATTGCAAACTAACTCTTGCCTCTTTCCCATTTATCATAACAGAAAAAGGTTCTTTGTGTGTATTTTCAAACCAAGCATTGCCTAATGAGGAAGGCTGTGGTCCATGCAAAGTGGTGTAAACTGCACCGTCAAAGTTGACAGAACCTTTCCATACTTTATACAAAGAGCCCGTTTGAGCAGAATAACTTGCCCATAGATTATCGTTTAGTGCAATGGTCAGCATCCGAGGCTGCGCATCCATAACAGAACGAAAGACCCAAGGGTCATGCGGACGGTCTGCTTCAAAGTCCTTTTCATTTTGCGCACATCCGAAGAGGAAAAGCAAGGAAAAGAGAGAAAGAAAAGAAAAGAGATTTTTCATACTAATTGAGCGTTGAAAATTGATAGATATTAATTCGTAAATTTCGGCTATTCGCCTATGGCATATTTCATGGCGCCTTCTAAATGTTGTAAGAAGAGTTCTTCACCAAAGGACTCTGTGGTGTGTCCGCCTCCTGTGTAAATTGCTCGTCCTTTGCCTTGGTCATGATACCATGCGATTGGGTGAAAGTCCCCATTAGTGCCGCCTTCGTAGGTAGTTTCGTCTAATTCTAAAAGAATTTTGAGATTAGATTGGATGGATTTGTAGTTGTACCATTCGTCATTGCGAACCCATTTTTCGGGTAGGTGACTTGTACAAACATGGCTTTTATCTTTGCACATAACTGTTGCTTCGCGAATATTGGGGTCATTAGGATGACTTTCGAAATAAGCACCTACGAGTTGATTGTAAAAAGGCCAATCATACTCTGTATCTGCTGCTGCGTGAATACCGAAATATCCGCCGCCGTTTGTTATGTATTTTTCAAAAGCAGCTTCTTCTTCCGCACCTAAAACATCTCCTGTAGTACTTAGAAAAATAACTGCGGCAAATTTTGCGAGATTTTCAGAATTAAAAGCAGTTGAATCTTCTGTTAATTCGGTTTTCCAATTATTTTTAGCTGCAAGTCTGCTTAATGCCTTCTGACCTGTTTCGATGGACTCGTGGCGATAACCGTTGGTTTTGCTGAAGATTAAAATTGATTTTATGGACTCTACTGCTTTTTCATTTTTAGCTTCTGTTTCGGAATTGTTTTCCATAGTATTAGAAGAACAAGAAAAAAATAAAATAGCAGAAAGGAGAAGTAATGTGATGTTGATTTTATTTGTCATGTCTTGAAGTTGATTAGTTTTAATAACATCTAATAATGTTAAATACTTATGAAGCCACTAAGATAGAATTTCAAGATAGAATTTCCGAATCTTTGAATTGTTTTATAAGGGCAACAAGTCTAATGAAGTTTTCTATTACCTTTGTCGCATGCTATTACCTTACCTTAATATTAACGAAATCGAAGCGGGCTGTGATGAGGCTGGGCGCGGCTGTTTGGCTGGTCCTGTCTTTGCAGCGGCGGTTATTTTACCAAAAGACTTCTCGCATCCTTTGCTTAATGATAGTAAAAAATTGACAGAGAATCAGCGGGATTTATTACGTCCTATTGTTGAAAAAGAAGCTTTGGCTTGGGCGGTGACGCCTGTTTCACCACAAGAGATAGATGAGGTTAATATTTTGAATGCATCGTTTCTTGCAATGCATCGCTCGGTAGATGCTTTGAAAATTCGACCAACTTCTTTGTTGATTGACGGGAATCGTTTTAAGCCGTATTTAGGAATTTCGCATCATTGTATCATTAAAGGCGATGGGAAATATTTGTCGATTGCGGCTGCTTCCATTTTGGCAAAGACTTATCGGGATGAGTATATGAAAGATTTGGCAGAGAAGTTTCCTGAGTATTCTTGGGCACAAAATAAAGGTTATCCTACAAAAGCACATCGGGCAGCAATTGTGAAATTTGGTTCGACGGAACATCATCGGATGACTTTTCGATTGTTGGCGGAGGAGAAGTGATATTTTGTAAATTGAATAAACTTAGCACTTACGTACTAAGCTGAAGGTTGTCGTGCCCTTGGCACTTGAAAAGATGTTAATTTATGTTATCCTTTAAATGATATTGTGTCATTAGTCTTTATCAATCCAGATTTTATAACACGCGCCGTGATGCCGCCGTGTCCGCGCATCGCATTGTAGCCACCTTCGCCTAAGTTTTCTTCCATGCGCGAACAAGGATGACATAAGCCTGTCATTTCCAAAACGGCTTCCCCAATTTGAAATTGCTTATCTTTTAATGCTAATAAATTCAAACCTGATACGACGACATTTCTGCGGAGTAGATTAGGGTCAATTGACTCTTGATTTAGCATACTACCGACTGCACTCAAATGTTCTTTTTGAATGAGTGTTACTTGTCGCTTACCACTTTTGCCACTGTAACGGTCGCCAATTAAACCACTTTCTGTACTGGCTTCGACTTCATTAACGACATCTAAAGTTTCGCGTTTTACACGGCGGAGACCAATCCATTCTACTTTTCCCACTTGAGGTAGGGTGTTGAGTAGTTTTTTCATATTTGACATGAAGAGTGTATTTTATTTATTGAAGTCTTTTTCATGAGGAACAGGAGTTTTCCTACTTGCCTTATCAAATTCTGCTATCTTTGTACATTCATCATAAAACGCTATTATGTCTACATTTGTTTTTGCTAAATTTACCATTCACGACCCTGCTGGATATGAACGCTATGTCGCTCTCGCCACCCCAATATTTATAAGAGAAAAAGTGATAATTCATGCGTCTGATAATGCACCGCAGCCCTTGTCGCCTGACATGAAAGCGGATAAGGTTGTATTACTCGAATTTAGAGACAAATCTCATTATCAGCACTTCTTTACTCAGGCTGATTATATGGAAGCGGCGAAAATTCGTGACGCGGCCTCAACGATTTCTGCAACTATGTTTGAGCGATTTAAAATACCGACCTAAGTAATACTTCCTTTTACTTAACAATAATTTTTAACAACTTTCCCATTCATAGAAATCAGTCTATCCAAACGGATTTCATCGCCATTTTCTAAAATTAAAAACTCTTCGCTATTACGTGTTTGGAGTGTCTTTATTTTCGTAGAAATGGTCTTTTCTTCTCCTGCTTCATTTCTGAAAATGATTTCGGCAATGGTTTGACGCATTGCGACTATTTCTAATTCGTCGTAATAGTCGCAGCTGATAGGTTGGTATTTTTGTTCTTTCATTTTTTTAGTTTTTCATCGTTTCTTGGGTAAACAATTAAGAAGAATAGTTAGTTTTACGGGTAATTAAAAATATGTATTTGTTGCTTTCTTGTCCGTATGGAAACTACCTTATTCGATTTTGACCAAGGCAGCTTCCATACGGACAAGAAAGCAGCCGGTACAGGTAAAAAAATATTATGAAAAATATCCTTTCTCTCTTAGTTTGTGCTTTCCTTTTCCAAACTTGTGGTTATTACAATCCTCCGCAAAAAGGAGAATCGAAGGCAGTAAAAATTTCACAAGAAACTGAAAATTCAGATTTTCCTTTTTCTACTATAAAGTTACCAAAAGGTTTTAAAATTGAACTCTTTGCAAAAGACGTTGTGAATGCGCGTTCTATGGATTTATCTCCAAATGGGACGCTTTTCGTAGGGACGCGTGATGAAGGAAATGTGTATGCTTTGCGTGATACAAATGGCGATAATAAAGCTGATGAACAATATACCCTTTTGACCGAAGGGAATATGCCAAATGGTGTCGCATTCAAAGACGGCGATTTGTATATCGCTGAGGTTAATCGCATTTTGAAATTGGAAAATATTGAAGAAAATCTAAAAAATCCGCCCAAACCTGTTGTCGTTTTTGACAAATATCCAGAAGAAACACATCATGGTTGGAAGTACATTGCTTTTGGTCCAGATAAAAAATTATACGTTCCTGTCGGTGCGCCATGTAATGTTTGTGAAGAGGAAAAGGCTGTTTATGCGACGATTACGCGTTTGAATGCAGACGGGACAGGTATGGAAATTGTGCAAAATGGGATTAGAAATACAGTTGGTTTTACTTGGCATCCTGAGACAAAGGATTTATGGTTTACGGATAATGGGCGCGATATGATGGGCGATGATATTCCTGCTTGTGAATTGAACCATGCCACAGCGGAAGGTATGCATTTTGGTTTTCCTTATTGTCATCAGGGAGATTTGCCTGACCCTAAATTTGGTGAAGGGAAAAATTGTGCGGATTATACTGCGCCTGTCCAGAAATTGGGCGCGCACGTTGCGCCATTGGGAATTGAGTTTGTAACGAGTGAAAAATTTCCAAAAGAATATAAAAATCAAGTTCTATTTGCAGAGCATGGTTCTTGGAATCGCTCTAAGAAAAGTGGCTATCGCGTGATGATGGTGACTTTGGATGAGAATGGGAATTCAACAGGATACAAGCCTTTTGCGGAAGGTTGGTTAGATAGTGAAAGTGATGATGTGTGGGGAAGACCTGTGGATTTGGAATTTATGCCTGACGGGTCGATGTTGATTTCAGATGATTTTGCGGATGCGATTTATCGGGTTTCGTATGAGTAAAGTATCACGTCCGTTCCACGGCGTGTGTCAACACAAACACGCCGTGGAACGGACGTGATACTTTATGGCAGTGCTCTAAATACCGTATATCTCAACAACAATTCCAAGACCAAAAGAAATAAAGCTAAGAAAGCAAAACGGTGAAATTGCTCACTCGTTTTTACGATTGGGTCAATTTCTATTTCGCTTTTTTCTAAGCGGTCGATTGTTTTATAAATCTCTTCCAAAGATTGCGCATCTGTCGCACGAAAATAACGTCCGCCTGTGTCTGCGGCAATTTTACGCAATAAATCTTCATCAATTTCTACGGGAGAAAGTCTAAAAATAAACTCGCCACGGCGATTACGACTGACAGGCGCATAGGCTTGCCCTCGCGTTCCGACTCCGATTGTATAAACTTTGATATTAAATTCTTTGGCTAAATCTGAGGCAATTGCAGGTTGAATATAACCTGCATTATTCATTCCGTCCGTCAGCAGGACGATAACTTTGGACTCGGCAGTACTTTCTTTCAAACGATTAACAGCAGCAGAAAGACCCATTCCTATCGCCGTTCCGTCATCAAGAACCCCACATTCTAATTTTGAAATAAAATCCTTGACAACATCATGGTCAGTCGTCAAAGGACATTGCGCAAATGCTTCTCCTGCAAAACTCGCTAAGCCAATACGGTCAAATTCTCGTCTATCCACAAATTCCATTGCCTCGCGCTTACTCACCTCCAAACGGTTAGGTTTGAAATCTTGCGCCAACATACTACTCGACAAGTCAATAGCTAAGAAAATATCAATTCCCTCCCCATTTCTTTTTATTTCTTCTAAAACGAGTTGTGGACGTGCTAAAGCGAAAACCAAAGCGACAAAAGAAATTGCACGCAGAATGTGTAAAACTATACGAAATCTGCCGCGCCAAGATTTAATGCCTTTAATCGCACGCAGGTCTGGCATCCGAAACTCTGGGTAGCGATGACGGTAATTATAGTAATACCAAATGCCAATGAGTGGCATCAGTAAGAAAAGCAAAAATGCTTCGGGGTTTGCGAATTCTATGTTTTGTAGGAAATTCATTCTTCGGTATTTGTTGGTTCTTCAATCACTTCCTCTTCCTTCGTCTCTTCCACAAATTCCACTGCCTCATTCAAAACGCGCGCATGAAACGCCTCTTCTGGTTCTGCTTTCGCAAACTTTACCAAATCAGCTACTTGGAGTAAATCGCGTAATTTATTTCTCCAGTTTTCTGCTACATCAGATTTTCTTAAATCCTCATTGATTTGCGCCGTCGTACTTTCTAAGGCTTGCATGTCATAGCGATTTTCCAAATACTCGCGAAGCGTATAAGTCAAGCGCGTTTGATATTCTTTTACATCACCTTTTTGCCATAATTCTGCCTTTTTCAAAGCGTCTAATTTTTCCAAAGCAATGACGTGGGCAGGTAGAATGATTTCAGGTTCAACTTCCTCTACAATCTCTTCTTCTTTTGTCAAATAGCGATACAATAAAGCCCCTAAAATCACGACACCAAAAATAAGATATAGCCACCAGTAATCTTTCCAATTACGTTTTTCTTCTAAAATTGGTTTTATCGGTGTGAGTTGCGTCAAAGTATCAACTTCGCTGACATCTACGACCGTTGGAACTTCTACATAAACTTGATTTCCTGCCCCAGGCTGTGCAAAAACGCCTGCTTGATTGCCTACACGATAGCCAATTTTTGGATTAGGAATCACAAAATGTCCCTCATCCCAAAAGACCGCTGTTAAGCGATTTGATAAAATCTTTTGCCCATTTTGTGCACCTGGAGTTTCTTTCCAACGTAAACCCGTTGCAGGGATTAGACCGTCTGCTTCACTTGGCGTCCAATTTCCAAAGTTTAGAATTTCAAACTGTGATTTAGCATCAAAAACTTCTTCCCAATTAATCGAAGTATCAGAGACTGCCGCCTGCATTTGTTCCATCGTGAAAACAGAATCCAATGGCGACAAATCCATAGTCGTCACCTCTGTCCCTGGCAATACTAATATCTGATAATTTAAGCCAACCGTATCTCCAATCATAACGGTGTCCTGCTCAAAGAAGGCTTTGAGTTGAATCTGAGCACTGAGACTCATTGCCGTTAGGCTGATTAGTATGGTGAGAAAAAATTTCATTTATTATGAAAGAATTTTGAATTATAAATTTTGAATGACAGTCGCTCATTGCCCGTCCACCGTCAAGCGAAGCGGTCGTCAACCGTCCACCGTGAAAATTATCTGCCACGTTGTTTGAAAAAGCGGAGTAGTGCATTCACATAACTTTCGTTATTACTGATGCTTACCGTATCTGCGCCGCTACGATTAAAATTTTGTTTGAAGTAATTTTCGTTTTCTTTAAACCAAGCCGCATAAGTTTCTCGCACTCTTTGGGAAGAAGTATCAATCCAACCTTCTTCGCCTGTCTCTGCATCTGTTGCTCGAATTAGACCAACATTTGGTAGTTCTTTTTCTGCTGGGTCATAAATCTGAATACCACTCAAATCATGTCTACGCGCCGCGATGCGTAAAGGGTCTTCATATCCTTGCGCCATAAAATCAGAAATAACAAATGCTGTACTCCGTTTTTTGACCACATTGTTAAAATA
>CAZQTE010000002.1:4046-14208 GCA_964595615.1 uncultured Saprospiraceae bacterium | reverse complement strand
ACCGTCAATTCTCTTTCTTCCTCAAATATCTTGATAAATGGGTCGCCCGTCCGCGCCGTCACATTCCAATCAATATTTCGAACATCGTCGCCATACTGATACGCCCGCACTTCACTAAACGACATACCCCGCCCCTTGAAAGCACTGTGGTACTCTCCGCTAAAGATATGCTTGGACAAGCCGCGCGTCTTTATCTCTATTTTGCGTACTTTTTTTAAGAGGTCTTTTGTTTCCAATGTTTGTTATTGGTTATTGTGTTATTGGTTATTTTTACTTCACTAAAGTCTTTTTAAATCTGAAATAGTATTCAGATAAGCTGGCTTTATTTGAAGTAAAGGAGAGTCTATAAAACTGTCATGTAAATAGACTTGTAGTAAAGTGGATTTTCCTTTGTATTGTAAGTCATAGACAATATTTCCAAAATGGTCACTTACTTTTTCCCAGCTAAAATTCTCATGATTAATAAGCATTTCAGCTAAATAATAGTATGAAAGCGTTTCCATATATTGTGTAGAGAAATTTCCGCCATTCCATTCCAATGATTTTTCAATAATGTCCAAATTTTTGATAGAAAAATCTATTTTTTCCTTATCAATATTTAAAAATCCACTCATTTCTTGAACTAACAAATCAACATTCTCTTGTGTACCATTTTCTATTGCAAACACTTTTCGTCTCTTTCCAATTTCAAATTGGAACTCCTTAAAAAACGGTCATCCTTTTCTGGTTTTTCCAAAAGATACTCTAACTCATAATCTAAACCACGTAAAGTTGATAAGAGAGAGTACTGTCCAGAAAAATATTTTTCTCCTTCCAATAATATGACTTCTTTTCCTACGACGGCATAAAATTTACCAAAAAACTCAAAGCCTTTTCCTGTCTTCTCTGTTTTTGTATTTGTAAGAATATCTAAAAACTCTTCCTTAGTTAGCTTTTTAGAATAACTTATTTTATTATTGAAATCGCATTCAAAATTGACATTTTCTAACTTTACCAAATCTTCTTCTTCTTCCAATTTAAGTCCAACTTCATTATAAAACTCTAAAATGATGCATTCTTCTTCATCCTTAAATCTTCGCGAAACACCGCTAATCTTCACATCTTCTATACGCTTCAAATTAGGTTTTAAAACCTGCATTTCTTTAGGAGTTAATAATTCTGCATTCACAAAATTATCCTTTCCCAGCATTATCGGGAAATTTTGGGCTTGCATAGATATTTGTAGATTTATTAGGAGAAAAAGGGTTTTAAGGAGTTTCATTCGCTATGAGGTTTAATGCTAAATTAAGACTACTCAGCTTGGAAAGCTGAGTTACGGGACTTGTACTGCGTTTAGTACCTTATTCACAATATCAGTTTGCGTGATATTTTCCGCCTCCGCTTCATAAGTCAATCCTAATCTATGGCGCATCACATCATGACAAACTGAACGCACATCTTCTGGTATTACATAACCGCGACGCTGCAAAAATGCATACGCTTTTGATGCCAAAGCCAAATTGATACTCGCACGTGGCGAACCACCGTAGTTTATCAAATGCTTCAAATCTGGAACACCGTGTGCCTCAGGTTGACGCGTCGCAAAAACAATATCTAAGATATATTGCTCGATTTTTTCGTCCATATAAACTTTACGGACAGATTTACGGGCTTGTAAAATTTCTTTTGGAGAGACAACAGGCTTGACTTTTGCAAAACCACCTTCAGATAGATTTCTGCGGATAATCTCGCGTTCCTCCTCTTTTGTTGGATAGTCGATATTGACTTTCAACATAAAACGGTCAGTCTGTGCCTCAGGTAAAGGATAAGTTCCTTCTTGTTCGATTGGATTTTGTGTCGCCAAAACTAAGAATGGCTCTTCCATTGGATAAGTCGTACCGCCAATAGTAACTTGACGTTCTTGCATCGCCTCTAAGAGGGCAGATTGTACTTTGGCAGGCGCACGGTTAATCTCATCTGCAAGGATGAAATTCGCAAAGATTGGACCTTTACGTACCGTGAAATCATTTTTCTGTGGATTAAAAATCATCGTACCCACAATATCCGCTGGCAATAAATCTGGCGTAAATTGAATACGGCTAAACTTGGCATCTATCGCCGTTGACAATGTATTAATCGCCAAAGTCTTCGCCAAACCCGGCAGACCTTCCAAAAGAATATGTCCGCGCGTGAGTAGTCCTAAAAGTAGGCGCTCAATCATGTGATTTTGCCCAACGATAACTTTTGCAGTCTCGGCATTAAGGGTATCAACAAAAGCACTGTCTTTATAAATCTGTTCGTTGAGTGCTTGAATATCTATGGATTGCATATTAGTTGTCGGTTGTCAATTGATAGTTGTCAGGCTATAAAATACCTGTTCTTTTTCCATTCTTCCGCAAATTTGCTAAAAGCTACGCAAAAACGAAAAAAGGAAGCTAAATAATCTTATTTTGGCGCTTATTTAACCTTCCTTTAATACGCAGCTATGACTGAAAGGTTAATTCTTAATGTCTAAAATCCATTTTATGTTTAGAAATAATTATCATCCTGCTTTTGTTATGGGATTGGTTGGTTTGTCTTTGTCGATATTTTTCTTTGCTATAAGTTTGGTTGTTTATAATGAGCTTATTCATAATGAATATATTCTTCAGGACGGAAACGCATCTACAAATACATTAAAGATTTGGGTATGTTTTGTACTAATGTTGATTGCTGGATTTATTTTTATGGCATCCAGCATTGGAGTAATGAGAGGGAGTAAAATTTCTCGTAATATTGTAGTAATTCTTTGTGTCCTGTGTTTGATAAGTATTACTTTTTTATTTGCCCTAATGATTCTTGATCTCGGTAATACAATACTATCTCAAATATTATATTTCATAGGAATTTTATCTCCCATTTTTGCGATTTTATTATCTATGATACTTGTACTAACTGGTAATAATTCACGTGAATATTTTGGAGAAGAAAAAATTAATGAGCATAAAAATCTACTAGATGACATCTGAAAATATTAAAGCACTTTTTTGCCAAAATAATTTCATTTGAAAAATGCAAAAAAAATACAGACATTAGAGTCTGAATGAATAGAAAAATTTCACAGAAGAGACACAAAACAGGAGTGCCCTAAAAAACTCTCCGCCCTTCCGTCTCGGCGGTAAAACCTTCTCCTACCTTCACAAACGAAAAACACTTAAACATGAGTCCTGATTTACAAGCAAAAATATTTGATTCCATTTCTCAACATCATAATAAAAAAGCAGAGGTCGTGGAAAGCCTTTCGGAGCTATTGCAAGTTGGAAAAGATGCTATCTATCGTCGTATGCGTGGGGACTCTATCTTAACTCCTGATGAAATAGATTTGCTTTGTAAAAAGTATCGAATTTCTTTGGACGCCTTAGTTTTTGATAAATCAGATACTGTATTTTTTAATTATAATGCCTTTACTCAAAAGGTGAGTAATTTTCGAGAATACTTAGAAGGTGTACAACAAAATATTGAGGCGGCGCATACTTTGCCTAATTGCGAGTTGTATTATGCGACAATGGAAATTCCTGCTTTTCATTATTTTTATAATAGAGAGCTGACCGCGTTTAAACTATATGTTTGGGGCTTGACTTCTTTAGGATTTGATTTTTTGGAAGGGCGTAAGTTCAGTTTTAATTTCGTTTCTCCTGACAATTTTGTGATTTCAGATAATATTGCGAAGTTGTATAATCAGCTGCCGAGTACAGAATTGTATAGTTTGAATATTGTTGACCATACTTTAAATCACATTGAATATATCGCAGCAATTGACGGCTTTGAAAATCCAGAAGATGCTTTGACTCTTTGTGATGCTGTACAATCGACAATGGCTCATGCTCGAAATATGGCCGAAAAAGGAATGAAATTTTCGCCAGGAAGTGAGCCAAAAGAAGGTGTGAATGCGCGTTTTGATTTATATCATAATGAGTTGGTGAGTACTAATAATACTTTTCTTTTAAAAAGTTCGGCGACAAAAGTATTGTACACCACCTTTGGTAATCCAAATTTTCTGATGACGACAGATGATAGAATGTGTGATTATGCAGATAAATGGTTGGATTCTACAATCAAGAAATCAACGACAATAAGTAATCATTCGGAAAAAAGTCGTGCTTGGTTTTTTAATCGCTTGGAGAAGAGAATTAAGCGCTCTCGAAATCGAATTGAGATGTTGATGGAGGAATAATATAGTTGGAAGTTGTTGGTTGGAAGTTGGTAGAAAGCAGTAAAGGTAATTAGCTTTGCTGCTTTCTATTTTTATAAAAAATCTTTGTTTTGATAATCTATAAATCGAGGAGAATTATTCATCATTCAAAATTGCTCCACATTATTTACCTGCGACGACAACGACAATCTCTCCTTTTACTTTTTTGCCAGAATAATACGCAGCTAATTCCTCTAAAGTACCTCGTTTAACTTCCTCATGTAATTTTGTCAATTCTCGACAAACACAAGCCTGTCTTTCTCCTCCACAATGTTCTGCTAATTGCGTCAAACATTTACCGATACGATGCGGCGACTCATACAAAGAAAAAGTATTTTCTAATTCTGATAAGTGAATTAAACGCGTCTGACGACCTTTTTTATGCGGTAAAAATCCTTCAAAATGGAATCTATCACAAGGCAATCCCGATGCAACTAAAGCGGGAATAATAGCCGTAGCCCCAGGCAAACATTCTACCTGAATATCATTTTTTACACATTCTCTCACTAAGTAGAATCCTGGGTCAGAAATACCCGGAGTACCTGCATCTGAAATCAAAGCAATTTTCGCCCCACCCAATATCTGCTGTACAATGGCAGGAGTCGTCCCATGCTCATTATGTGCATGATGCGAACGTAAAGGCGTGCTTATTTCATAATGATTCAGCAATTTTTTTGATGTTCGCGTGTCTTCCGCCAAAACGAGGTCAACCTCATTCAGTAAACGAACGGCGCGATAAGTCATATCTTCTAAATTACCAATTGGTGTTGGCACTAAATATAGCATAAAAAACTATTTTCGTTCTTTGTCAAAGAACCATTATCTTTTTGTAAAGTAAGCAATTGCTGAGAGTAACATATAAGTCAAGACAATGGTAGAAAAAGCAGCATAACCGAAAAAGAAAAATTCAGCAAGAGCGGCTAAAATAAAAATTATTCTAAATTCGTTTCCTTTCCACTTCATTCCTTTGAATTTTCCGCTAAACATTGGGAATTCGGAAATCATTAAATAAGAAAAAAGTAAAATTACAGGAATTAAAAATGTTTTCTGACTTATAAATTCTTCCAAGCCAAAGGTATTATTCTGATAAATCATTAATAATCCTATGACAAAGCCTGTTGCTGTTGGCGTATTCAGACCAATAAAATCAACGGATTGTCGCGTATCTAAATTAAATCTTGCTAATCTTAAACATGCTAACATCGAAAAAATAAAACCTATAAATGGAAGCAATTTATCTAATGAAAAGCCTTCGGAAAGCGTCGATTCATTTCCTCCCAATAGGACATAAAAAATCATTCCTGGAACAACTCCAAAAGAAACCATATCCGCTAAACTATCTAATTCTTTACCAACTGGTGAGCTAACATTTAGCAAACGCGCGACAAAACCGTCTGCAAAATCCATAGCTGTAGATAACAAAAAACAATATAGGACTATTGAAAAATAGCCGTTCAACAAGGCAGTTATAGCTACACAACCAAAAAACAGATTGAGTAATGTAATAAAATTTGGAATTTGTTTTTTCATAACTTGTAATTTTTATGAGCCGTCTAAAACAAGAGTTTTGCCATTTCGTTCGAAATTTTTACCTTTGGATACAATTTAAAAGATAAACTATGGTATTTTTATAAAATACTCACAACTATCCCTATTTATTTCATTTTTCTATTACCATGTATTAGGTAGAGTATTAGAATTAGCTTACCACTCAATTATTTCCTGAACAAGACAGCGTTTCACCCCCAAAAGTAATCAAAAGAACTGTACTACTGTATCACTCGAAATTTACTGTTAAAAAATAACCTTTACCCTTCTTAATCTCTTTGACAGTTTGACTGCTTGCTCTGCAACAGACAATGGTTATTACACCGATTTCTTTTAAAGAATTGTTTGAAACATGAATATTTGTTTTATACAATTCCTAAGACCAAAGAGAACAATTAGTAAAAACGATTTAATAATATAGACCATAATGCGTAGTTATTTTTTCTTCTAAATAATTCAAAAAATCGTTGCATAGTCTGCACTACGGAACTATTTTTTGTGTTTTTTAGAAGGACAAAGAACAAGCATAATGGTCTATATTATTGAGTCGTTTTTACTGATAATCTCTTTAGTCATAATGATATGTATATATGTACTCACTTTTAACAAAGACTATGTTTGATAAGTGGACTCAGTCCAATTTCAAAACTCTATTTTTTCTTTTCGTTTTATCTTTTCTGTCCTTTTCACAATCTTATGGACAAGGAGCAACTTGTAACAATGCGGAAGAACTCTGCCCCGCAGATGGGGTTACTTACCCTGCTACGACAGGTTCTTCTCCCGCTCCTCCAGGTAATAATTATGGCTGTTTGTTAACACAACCAAATCCAGCATGGTTCTATATCGAGATTTCACAAGCAGGTAATATTAATATCAATCTCACAAATTCTAATAGCGTAGATATTGATTTTGCTATGTGGGGACCATTCCCAAATCTACCTACAGCTCTTGCTAATTGTGGTTCATTAGGTGCTCCTTCAGATTGTAGTTACTCTGCATCATCTTCTGAACTTGCTTCTATCGCTTCGGGAACAGTTGGTCAGGTTTATATTTTAATGATTACTAACTTCTCTAATAATCCAACAGACATAAATGGTTCGGCAACGGGTACTGGAGTAGCATCCTGTGATGCTCTTTGTTTGGCAGACGGCGGCTCTTTAAATCAAATGGATGTGTCAGGATGTACAGGTGACCCTGATTTAAATATAAATCTTACACCCTCTTATACATTTCCTGCCACTGCACCAGATGCTGCCGATTATGGTTATACTTTCTTAGTTAGTAATCCTGCTGGGACAATTATTATGACTTTAGACGGTCCTGACCTGAGCACATTACCCCCTGGTGAATTTACGGTTTGTGGACTTTCATATAAATTAGATGATGCAGGATTCATAGGTACTGCTATTGGTCAAACAGTAGCTTCCTTACAAACTTCTTTTGATAACGAAACAGCTTTGTTTTGTGGAGATACTTCGGATGATTGTTTTGATGTTGTTATAGGAATACCTACTCCTCCTATCCAGAGAGATACAATGGCTTGTATAGGAACTTTTATCACTCTTCCAGATGGTTCTTCTTGTCAAGCTCCTGGTCTATGTGAATATTTTGTAGATATAGGTACGGGATGTCCTCAACAATATATATATGTCGTACAGCC
This sequence comes from uncultured Saprospiraceae bacterium, assembly GCA_964595615.1. Taxonomy (GTDB): domain Bacteria; phylum Bacteroidota; class Bacteroidia; order Chitinophagales; family Saprospiraceae; genus JAHDCG01. The sequence goes on along the minus strand of CAZQTE010000002.1, from coordinate 6,790 downwards.
AATTTTATCAACATCGGAGACATTAAATGAAACCGTTTGTGAAGGACAATGTGTTACTATTGAAGGTGTGGACTATTGTGACCCTGCACAAGTCATTAATTTAGAAAATGAAGCAGGTTGTGATAGTCTCTTAGTTTTAAATATTTCTTTTATCGCAGTAAATGCTGATGTTGCTGACCCTGATATGCTTTCTTGTACTAATCAAACAGTAACTTTAGATGGTTCGGGGTCTAGTGGAAACGCATTCGAATGGCATGATGCATCTAACGCTTTGTTAGGTACAATGAATACATTAGACGTTACCAGTCCAGGTTGCTATACTTTGACAGCTATTAATAATACAGTTGACCCCGCTTGTACAGATGAAATGACTGTATGTGTTACACAAGACGGAGGAGGTACACCGACAACACCTACGCCTACAGGTACAACACCTGTATGTGCACCAGGTGCAGGACTTTACTCAATTACAGCTGAAACTGGTATAACTTATACTTGGTCTATATCAGGAAATGGGAATATTGGAACTGGGCAAGGGACAGATGAAATTACAGTAAACTGGACAAGTGCAGGAGTTGCGAATGTATGTGTCACCGCATCAAATGCATGTGGAGCTGGCACACAAGAATGTTTTCCTGTGACAATAAATGAAGTACCTGTTGACCCTACAATTGTAGGTGACACACCTGTTTGTCCAAATGGTACAGGCAATTATTCAGTAGCATTTGATGCAACCGCAACAGGCTACAGTTGGACTGTTCCTACAGGTGCAAGTATAACCTCAGGTGATAATACGGAAAGTATAACTGTTTCTTTTGGGAGTACAGCAGGTAACATCTGTGTAATAGCAAGTAATGATTGTGGAAATGCAACTCAAGATTGTTTTCCAGTTATGCTTTTTGATTTACCTGCCGATGCGAATGTTTCAGGTCCTACTGATATTTGTCCAGGACAGACGGTGACTTATACAACTCCGAGCGATATAAATACAACCGTTTATAATTGGGATGTACCTGCTTGTGCGACTATTGATAGCGGTCAAGGTTCTAACTCTATTACAGTAACTTGGGGGGCAGCTTGTACTGCCGCAGGTGATGTATGTGTAGAAGTTAGTAATGCTTGTGGTACAGGACAAGGTGATTGTTTGCCTGTTTCTTTATCAGCGGTTACAGAAACACCCGAAGTATCAACAACAGAAGCAATTGTTTGTGATTGCGATGTAACTATGGCTTCCGTAACAGATGCAGCAACTGCTATCGATATTGTTTGGTCTGTACCTGCGGGGGCGACAATTTCAAGTGGACAAGGAACTGCAAATATTACGATTGATTGGTGTAATGCTTCAAGTGGAGATATTTGTGCAGAATTAACTTATGCTTGTGGAATGGTGGAAGACTGTTCTCCAGTTACGGTTTCTGCTACCCCTACTGCAAATGCTGGTGCGGACGATTCTGTTTGTGGTTTAACTTATGAGTTAAATGCTACCGCTTCCGTCGGAAATGGAACATGGTCTTATTCTGGTGGAGGGACAGCAAATTTTATAAATGCAAATGACGCAGGGACATCTGTTACGGTTGACGATTTCGGTGCATACACTTTTACTTGGACTGAAAATAATAATTCTTGTACAGACTCTGATGAAGTTACTATCAACTTTAATGCTTCCCCAGCAATTGACGGTGGCATTACAGAAACATGTAATGGTACAAATACTGCCTACACAATTTCTTTTGATGTGACAGGCGGTTCTCTTCCTTATTCTACAACAGGGCTAACAGGAACTTGGGCAGGAAGTACTTTTACTTCCAATGAAATTGCAAGTGGAGATACTTACAGTTTTACAATAACTGACGCGAATAGTTGTGTTTCTCAAGAATACAATGGTGTATTTACATGTGACTGTGAAACAGATGCAGGAACAATCCAAGTAGAATTATTAGAAGCGTGTATCGACCAAACGGTAACAGCGACTCATAATGGTGACGAAGTTTTAGATGCGAACGATATTTCTCAATTCATCTTACACGATGGTGACCCGATTGGTGGAGTTATTTTCGATTCAAATAATACAGGAACATTTGGTTTGACTCCTCCAATGATGGCGGAGACGACTTATTTTATTGCATTTGCAGTTGGAGATGATGACGGAATGGGTAATGTGGATTTAGGAGCATCTTGTGCTGGATTTACAGAAGGAACACCTATTATTTTCCACGACTATCCTATGCCTGAAGCGGGTGCAGACGATGCGATTTGTGGTTTAACTTACGATTTATCTGCTACACCAGATGCAGCAGGTGGTAGTTGGTCTCAAACAGGAGGAGTAGGAACAGCTGCCTTTACAGATGTAAATTCACCTAATACAAGTGTCACCGTTTCTGAAACAGGAACTTATACTTTCACTTGGTCAGAAGATAATAGTGGATGTCTCGGAAGTGATGAAGTTGAGATTGTTTTTAATCCTTCACCAGAGATTACAGGAGGTATCAGCGAAGTTTGTAATGGAACAAATACTGCCTACACGATTACATTTGATGCAACAGGTGGAGCGGAGCCTTATATTTCAGTTGGTCTTGCTGGTACTTGGGTGGGAGGTACTTTTACTTCCAATGAAATTACAAGTGGAGTAACTTATTCATTTTTTATTATTGATGATAATGGTTGTACCTCTCAAGAATACAACGGTATTTTTACATGTGACTGTGAAACAGATGCAGGAACAATCCAAGTAGAATTATTAGAAG
>CAZQTE010000002.1:1842-3946 GCA_964595615.1 uncultured Saprospiraceae bacterium | reverse complement strand
TTTACATGTGACTGTGAAACAGATGCAGGAACAATCCAAGTAGAATTATTAGAAGCGTGTATCGACCAAACGGTAACAGCGACTCATAATGGTGACGAAGTTTTAGATGCGAACGATATTTCTCAATTCATCTTACACGATGGTGACCCGATTGGTGGAGTTATTTTCGATTCAAATAATACAGGAACATTTGGTTTGACTCCTCCAATGATGGCGGAGACGACTTATTTTATTGCATTTGCAGTTGGAGATGATGACGGAATGGGTAATGTGGATTTAGGAGCATCTTGTGCTGGATTTACAGAAGGAACACCTATTATTTTCCACGACTATCCTATGCCTGAAGCGGGTGCAGACGATGCGATTTGTGGTTTAACTTACGATTTATCTGCTACACCAGATGCAGCAGGTGGTAGTTGGTCTCAAACAGGAGGAGTAGGAACAGCTGCCTTTACAGATGTAAATTCACCTAATACAAGTGTCACCGTTTCTGAAACAGGAACTTATACTTTCACTTGGTCAGAAGATAATTCAGGTTGCGCAGGTTCAGACGCTGTTGATATTGACTTTAATGCAAGTCCTACTATTGACGGATTGATTGATGAAGTTTGTAATAATACGAATACTGCTTATACTATTTCTTTTGCCGTAACGGGTGGAATAATGCCTTACTCAACAACGGGCATTACAGGAACTTGGGCTGCTAATGTTTTTACTTCTGAAGAATTAGCAAGTGGTGCAAATTATACTTTCTCGATAGCAGATGCAAATAATTGTGTTTCACAAGAATACAATGGTTCTCACATTTGTGATTGTGAAACGGATGCAGGAACAATGACTCTAGACCAATTAGAAGCTTGTGTAGACCAATCGGTCACTGCAATTCACAATGGAGATGAAACTTTGGACGGAGATGATGTTGCCCAATATTTACTACACGACGGAGATGCGGTCAATGGACAAGTTTTCGATATGAATACGACAGGAATATTTAGTTTAGTTCCGCCAATGATGACGGAAACAACTTATTTTATATCTCTTGCTGTTGGAAATAATGATGGAAACGGAAATGTAGATTTAACTGCGGATTGTACAGATATTGCACAAGGTCAACCCGTTGTTTTTTATGCTTATCCGACACCTGATGCAGGTTTAGATGATGCGATTTGTGGTTTAACATATAACTTATCTGCGGTACCTGGATTTGCGGGAGGAATGTGGTCTTCGACAGATGCAACGGTTACTTTTGCGAATGCGGCAGATGCAAATACGTCTGTAACAGTTACGACTTTTGGTGTTTACGAATTTGTCTGGACAGAAAGTAATAATACTTGCGAAAGTGCTAATGAGGTAAGCATAACTTTTAATGCTGCTCCAGAATTATCTGCTCCGCAAGTAGAAACTTGTGATTTGGCGACAAATGATTATACCGTAACTTTCTCTATAACTGGAGGACAAGCACCTTATTTCGTGGATGATGTTATGATCGCAGGTACGGATTTTACATCTGCACCAATTGGTAGTAATGTTACCTATTCTTTCGAGGTAACGGATGCAAATGGATGTGGACCTATCACTGTAACAGGTGTACGTAATTGTGATTGTCAATCCGACGCAGGTACAATGGACCAAACTTTACAAGAAGCATGTATTGGTGAAATGATTACAGGTTTGCCACTTGGTGACGAAGTAAATGACGGAGATGATGTCGTTCAATATATTTTGCATGATGGTAATGGAACAGTAGCAGGTACGATTTTCGGAACAGCTAATGTACCGACTTTTGGGCTTGTTCCACCTATGATGACAGGTGTTACTTATTACATTTCTACCATCATTGGAAATGACCTTGGTGGAGGACTTGTAGATACGAATGATCCATGTTTTAGAATAGCGGTTGGAACGCCAGTTGTTTTCAATCCTTTGCCTGACGGAAGTATTTCTGGAAGTACAGATATTTGTGAAGGTGGATCAGCTGATATTTCTTTTAATCTAACAGGTACACCTCCTTTTAGTGTTGTTTTTGACGGACAAACATTGACAGACCAAGCAGCGACATTTACACAAACAGTTTCGCCACTTGCTACTACAAATTATAGTTTGA
>CAZQTE010000002.1:0-1742 GCA_964595615.1 uncultured Saprospiraceae bacterium | reverse complement strand
ATTTACCTATACTACTGGAGCTGCAAATGCACCTTGTACAAATGTCAGTTATACAATGACTGTCATCGTGGAAGATTGTGTTTGTCCAAGTGTAGCGACTTCTGCACCAGATGCGCTTTGTAATGACGGCGGCAACTTAGATTTGACAACATTACAAGTAACTGACCAAGCGGGTACTTGGGCAATCATAAATCAACCTGACGGTGCTAGTGCAAGTTTAAACGGAACTAACTTCACTACAGCAGGAATTCCTGCTGGTGACTATACTTTCGAATTTACATTGATAAATATGCCTCCTGACGGTTGTCCAACCAGTTCGCAAGAGACATTGACTATTAATCAGGCAGTATCAGCAGGAACGCCAAATACTGCGCTGAATTTCTGTGCAGCGAATGCAATGAATGTTAATTTGAATGATGAAATAACTGGTGCTGATATTGGAGGTACATGGACAGAAACTTCAACTAATTCTTCCACAGGAAATGCCTTTAATGCGAATACCGGGATGTTCAATCCTAATGGACAAGCAGCAGGAACGTATACATTTAGGTACACCGTAACAGGAATTGCGCCTTGTGGAGATGACTCTTCAGAAGTAACAGTGACAATCAGTCCCGCACCAATTGCTGATGCTGGAGAAACGGATGAGATAACTTGTGAGAAAGAGGAAGTAACTCTCGGAGGAGCATCAACTCAAGGAGATAACATCAGCTACTTTTGGGAAGCTACAAATGGAGGTATTCTTAATCCAGATGAAGTTAATACTCCCAATCCAATGGCTTTGAGTGGCGGAACCTACACATTGACGGTGACGAATGATTTAACAGGTTGTTCTGATACAGATGTTGTTGAGATTACAGAATCTGTAGAGCTACCGATGCCATTCTTTAGTATTTCAGATATTTCATGTTTTGGTGAAAGTGATGGTTTAATCAGCATCGATTCTGTAGAAGGAGGTCAAGCGCCTTATGTTTACTCCCTTGACGGTGAGAATTTTAATACGACAACTTTCTTCCCTAGTTTATCTGGAGGAGAATACACAATATCTGTACAAGACGTAAACGGTTGTTTGAATTCAATTTCATTTGATTTTCCAGAACCAAGCGAAATGACAGTCGAATTATTTGCAGTTTTAGAAGATGATAATACTATTCGCTTTGGTGATAGTGTTGCCTTAAACATGATACCAAGTGTTGATTTTGATAGTTTGGACAATGTGATTTGGACACCTTCAGAAGTATTATCTTGTGATACTTGTCAAATGACTTGGGCAATGCCATTTGAGACAACAAACTTCTCTGTAACCATTGAGGACAATGGATGTGTTGCTACGGATAATTTAACATTGGTTGTCAGACGTGATGCGCCGATTTTCATTCCAAATGCCTTCTCACCAAATAATGACGGCGAAAATGAGATTTTATACATTTTTGCTGGTGACCAAGTTGCCAAAGTAAATGCATTCTTAGTCTATAATCGTTGGGGAGAAGCCGTACATGAATACTATCAGTTTTTACCAAACGACCCCGCTTTTGGTTGGGACGGAACTTGGCGCGGCGAACCTTTAAATCCTGCGGTTTTTGCTTGGTATGCTGAAGTAGAATTAATTGACGGACGCATTGAAATACTAGAAGGAGATGTGACTCTATTTAGATAGATATCTCTTCAGTCTTTTAAAAACCTTCATTACATTAATCAGTGATGAAGGTTTTTTTATGTGGTTCTTTATGAAATCGGTTGGT
>CAZQTE010000001.1:40038-59966 GCA_964595615.1 uncultured Saprospiraceae bacterium | reverse complement strand
GAGGTCGGTAGCGGATTTGAACCGCTGTACATGGTTTTGCAGACCATTGCCTAACCGCTCGGCCAACCGACCTGTTGTATGATTAAAACGCATTGAATTTAAAAAGGTTTCACATCCTTCTTATTTTATTATTCAAATTTGTAATATCATCTAGAGTAAAAAAAAACTCGCTAATCAAAAGATTAACGAGCTTTTGGCGCTTCTTCTAGGGCTCGAACCTAGGACCTACGGATTAACAGTCCGCCGCTCTAACCAACTGAGCTAAAGAAGCATTTTACTTTATGATTTGTACGTAACTTTTTCATTTAAAAGCCTTTTTAATACCGTACCTTTCAAAAGCGGATGCAAATATAGAACTTCTATATATATCGCGCAACCCATCAGGGATTTTTTTTAAATAAAAAAATGCGCTTTTTAAATGATTGTATTTTAATGTGCTGATTATGAGGTGTTTATAAATGAAATAAAAATAAAAAAAATGTAAAAATATTTCTATTGTAACTCTATTTTATTTTGAAAATGATGAAATAATACATCCTAACAAACAATTTCTATCTTTACGTCATCATGTTTTTTACATTTAATTTATTTTAAATATGTTTTCGACACTCCGTTCTGTTTTTCGATGCTTGTTATTAGTAATTGTATGTTTATGCCATCTTATTCCTCTTTTAATTATTTCGGCTATTAAGGGTCATAGTCTGACTCGTGCATTACAAGTCCGAAAGCTGTTTTGTGAAAGAGGCTTAAAGATTCTTAATACTACATTGGAGGTTAAAGGAAAACCTTATGAGGAAGGTCCCGCAATTTTCATTTCGAATCATCGCTCTTATATTGATCCTATGGCCGCTTTGAAAGACATCAAAGCACTTCCAGTTGCAAAAGCGGAAGTTGCAAAATGGCCTTTGATTGGTTATGCAGCAAAAGCTACAGGGATAATGTATGTAAAAAGAGAAGATAAGAAAAGTCGGAGTAGTACACTTGGAGCTATGAAGAAAACATTGGATATGGGCTATTCTGTTTTGATTTATCCAGAAGGGACAACGACTAAAGAACCAACAACATTACCATTTAAAAAGGGAGCATTTGGCTTGGCTGTTAGTCAGAATATGCCTGTCGTACCAATCGCAATTAGTTATGATAATCCAGACGCGATTTGGGACGGACCAGAGTCTTTTGTTGGTCATGTTATCCAGTTGTTCAGAAAGAAGAAGAATCGTATAAAATTGCGTTATGGCGAGCCCATTCGTTCTGATGACAACAAAGTTCTTTTAGCGAAAACCCAGTCTTGGATTAATGAACAAATTATAGAGATGGAAGCGGAGTGGAATAATGCCTAATTAGTACTTATATTTGTGAACTAAACTACATCAAATTTAAAAATTATGCTCGTATTTCCATTTGGCGATGATAATGTAAAAGGTGGATATTTTCCCATGTTCACTTATATCTTTTTGGCAATTAATGTTCTGATTTTTCTTTATGAAATCCAATTGTCAGAACCTGAGCTAGCGAGTTTTTTTCATAACTTTGGAACTATACCCGCAGAAGTAACAGTCGGTCACGATTTGCATACACTATTCACCAATATGTTTTTGCACGGTGGCTGGGCGCATCTCATAGGGAATATGCTTTTCTTATGGATTTTTGCAGATAATATTGAAGCTCTTGTTGGTTCTCCTCGTTTTTTTATTTTTTACATTCTTGGTGGTTTAGTGGCATCATTCGGACATGTCTGGTTCAATTGGGACAGTACTATTCCTGCCGTTGGGGCGAGTGGAGCGATAGCAGCGATTATGGGGGCATACATTGTTCTATTTCCTCAATCACGTATTAAAATGCTATTCTTAATTTTTCCATTTACTATACCAGCAGTCCTCTTTTTGGGATTTTGGATATTCTCACAAGTATCAAGTGGGGTCGCAGGCTTAGCAGTAGAAACGGCTGATACAGCAGACGTTGCCTGGTGGGCACACATTATTGGCTTTGCATTTGGAGTGCTTGGGGGGCTTTATTGGCGAATGCAAGGAGCATTAAAAGGAAGTTATTTTGAGCATAGGGAAATTTATGTTTAAAATTTCATAATAGGACAACTTCTTACTTCTTAGACGGTTCTCATTTCTCTGTATTTACTCAATTTTTAAATACACAAAAATGAAGAACACCTACTTATTACTATTCATCATCAGTCTATTTTATAGCTGTGAAAACGAGACTAATTCAAATCAAATACTTTCTCCCGACAATATCTCTTCTCAATTCTTTCAGATTGACATTACTTCTGATACAATTATTCAAACTCAAGGTGGAACAATCTTAGAAATTGCTAAAAATACTTTTGCCTCAAATAGCGGTAGTATCAAACTAGAAGTCAAAGAGGTTTTGACCAAGGCAGATATTATTGAAAGTGGCTTATTTACAGTCACGGAAGACAAAGAAATACTTGAAAGTGACGGTATGCTTTATTTGAATGTTGAACCGAAACAAGAACCTCTGAAAGATATTAAGGTTAAAATGCCAACAAAAGCAGTTAATCCTAATATGGAAGTGTTTGAATTGGGGGAGGATAATCTTTGGCGAAATCCGCAGCCTCTTTTAGAAACGGTTGAGAGCAAGAGAATTGCATTGGGACAAGAACTTTATACTAAGCATTGTGCAAGTTGTCATAATGAAAATCTGCGCGAGAATATGACAGGTCCAGCTTTGGGCAATGTGCATTTATTTCGGACGGAAGAATGGTTGAGAGATTTCACTTTGAATTCTACGAAAATGATAAGTGATTTAGATAGTCTATCTATTTGCCTTTGGAGCCATTGGAAGCCTACCGCGATGACTTCATTTGAAGGATTACTTTCGGAAAAGGAGATTTCTGATATTTACTTTTTTATAGAAAATGAAAGTAGTTTGCAGAAAATAAAGGAAAACGAAGTAGAGTATATTGTAAAGTGTGATATTACTTATAAGGGTGATCCTGATGATCCAAACTCTGGAGACTGGAAAATTGACAGTATTGAAACATTAACAAATCAAGGAAATAGAAATAAAACTCATCACGGGCATTCTTCTGGAAATAGTACAGAAGTGGTAAATTTAAATCTACCAAATTTTACTCCGTTCAATATTTTCTGGGCAAATAATCTAGGCTGGACTAATATTGATTGTTTGTTGGGAAGAAATGATATTTCCTCACAAAAAATAAAATCATTCGAAGTTAAGTTAGAGGGAAATATAAAAGATGTACAAACCAATGTTTTGCTTATTCTTGAAAAGAGAAATGTAGTACTTGGTATTTATGGTCTAAACTCCGAAGGTAATTTTATTTTCCCCAAAGGTTATCAGTTAATTCTCCCAAAAGAAGAGGCGAGAATTATTGCTATTAATGAAAATTACGCTTACGCAAGTAAAAAAATAATGATAGGAGATACTAATTTTCATACCTTAGAATTAAAACAGAAAAGCGAAGAAGAGTTTTCAAAACTCATCAAAAAAATATAAAATACAAATGCCCTTGCAACAATTAGCTGCAAGGGCATTTTTTATCTAATATGGAATCGTTTAAACAATTTTAAACCCCTCCTTCAATTCCAACAAAGCCACACTCTCAATATGATGCGTATGCGGAAACATATCCACAGCACGCATTTTCGTTACATCATACTTCTCACTCAATAGCGCCAAATCACGCGCCTGCGTCGAAGGATTACAAGACACATAAACGATTTTTGGAGCTTCTAATTTGAGAAACATATCAATCACACTGCCATGCATACCTGCACGCGGAGGGTCAGTAATAACGAGGTCTGGGTGACCATGTTCATCTGCAAATTCATCCGTCAAAATATCTTTAACATCGCCAGCGTAAAAAATACAATTGTCTATCTCGTTCATTTTTGCATTCTCCTTCGCGTCTTCGATGGCAGGAGCTAATTCTTCAATTCCTACGACTTGTTTTGCCGTTTTTGCAACATAAAGTGCGATACTACCTACACCTGTATAAAGGTCGTAGACATTTTGACTGCCGTCTAATTCCGCAAAATCAACAATAACATCATAGAGGTTTTCCGCCTGTTTAGTATTGGTTTGAAAGAAAGATTTTGGACCAACTTTAAATTCCACATGGCGCAAACGCTCGCGAATAAATGGTGCACCATGAAATAATTTCATTTCCATATCTCCAACATAGTCATTGACTTTTGGATTGACACAGGTATATGCACTCGTGATATTCGGAAATTTCTCAATCAGCGCGTCCATGTATTTTTTTATCTTTTTCTCCGCAGGGTCACGGAAAACCATGATAATCAAAATCTCGCCCAAGGAAGTAATCCGAATAAAGACATTCCGCATCATTCCTGTCTTCGCCTTAGGGTCATAGAAAGTCAGATTTTGCTCCTCTGCCAAGTTTCGCATATAATTTCTAATGTCATTTGAAGGCTCATATTGTAACCAACATTTATCGACATTTAAAATTTTATCAAATGCACCTGCACGGTGAAATCCCAATACATTTTTTTCATTAGAAACACCAGATTGTACCTCTTCATTCGTCAACCAACGCTTGTTACAAAAGGTGAATTCCATTTTATTTCTATAGAAGAAAGTTTCCTCACAAGCCAAAATGTCTTGAAAATCCGCCACTTCAACCTTCGCCAAACGTTTAACTGCATCACGGACAACACGGTCTTTTTCACTCACTTGTTTTTCATAACTCAAGTGCTGCCATTTACAACCACCACACTGCTCAAAGTGCTCACATTTTGGCTCGACACGGTCTTCCGATAAATGGTGAAACTTTACAGGATAACCCTGCGCTACACCTTTCTTCTTACGCAAACTTTGCACATCTACAATGTCTCCTGGTGCTACACGCTCCACGAAAATCACCTCGCCTTCTTCACTGCGTCCCACGCCTTTCCCCTTATCAGCGATACCCGTTATTTTAACGTTCGTGAATATTTTACGCTCTCTTTTTTTACCTCTTCTTCCCATGAAAATAAGTTGTTAGTTGGATGTTGTTAGTTGTTAGGCTCTAACAATCGGCGCAAAGGTATTTCTTTTCCAAAGAAAATAAGCTATCTAATTGGATTTCACTCACAAAAAAAGGACTTTGAGATTAACATCCCAAAGTCCTTTAACACGATAGTAGCCGTCTACCGTTTCTAAGCATATCTCCGACGAATAGTCTTTATCAACATCTTCGCTTTATTTTTCTTATTAGGTTTTGTCCAACCGTATTTCTCTACCACATTGGCAGCTAAATATTGTTTTGCTTCGTCAAAACTTCCGAGTTTATTTAAATCTTTCATGGTTTTTTTAAACTCCCCAGCATCTCCTCCAAAAAGCTCATTAACCGTTAAAATTCTTTCGTTCAATCCCATTGCTTTCAGCAAATCAGAAAGAGGACTTGAACTTAATTTTTCTGATAAATCCGTCGCTTTCTTTACTTCAAAGAGTTCTAAGACTTCCTCATTATCTGATAATTGAACAGTTGGCGCAGGCGCTTGAACAACTGGTGCGGGAGGAGGCGTTGGCGGCACATAAACAGGTCTTGGTGCAGGCGGCGGAGTAGAAATACGTGGTGCTGGTTTTGGTACAGGTGCTGGCGGAGGCGTTTCAGCGATAAATTCTTGTACCTCTTCAGACAACTCAATAACACGTGGTTTTTCTGCTTTTGGTGCTGGCGGCGGCTTAGGAGTAGCTTTAATCACCTCAACCTTACGCTTTGCCTTTTTTGGTGCGGCGACAGGAGTACTATTATCCAAGAAAACTTCGTAAAACTGACGCACATAACTACGCATCAAGTCTTTCTCAATAGTAGCAATACTACCGTCCATATCATTTTCCATACCGCTGTATAGAGAATTTATTTTATCTAAAAGTTTTTTCGCTTTTTGCAAGTCCATGTTGTATTGGATTTGTTGTTGTTCTATTTTATTCGTAAAATTGGTCTTTCTAACGAGTAAATACCTTTACTCCGTATCCCAAAAGTAAAGATATTTTTGTCAAATCAAAATTATGAAAGATGTTAAACCTTAGATATTAGACCTTTTTACATAATAATTTAACCAAATTGAAAAAGTCTTTATTCCGTTTAAGAAACGAATTTTTAAATTCCGTAGCGAAGGCTATGCAATAGAAAAATTAATTCCTTAAACGAAAAAATACAATTATCACTTTAGTTAAATTATCATATGAAAAGGTCTATTAGACTTTACAAATCTGTATCCAATATCTAAGTTCTAATATCTGACATCTAAAAAAAGAATATGGCTATTGCAAAACCATTTAATTTACAAGGCTGGATAGATGACCACCGCCACCTACTCAAGCCACCAATTGGTAACAAGCAAATTTACCTTGAAAATGATGATTACATTGTCATGGTAGTGGGTGGTCCAAATGGACGAAAAGACTATCATTATGAAGATGGGGAAGAGTTGTTTTACCAAATAGAAGGTGATATTACGCTCAAGATTATTCATGAGGATGGCACACCTGAAGATATTGAAATCAAAGAAGGCGAGATGTTCCTTTTGCCTCCACGTATTCCGCATTCGCCACAGCGTCCTGCGAACACAATCGGTTTAGTTATAGAACGCTACCGTCGTGATGGTGAGGAAGATAAGTTAATGTGGTTTTGTGAAAATTGCAATAACAAATTGCACGAAGCAACTTTTGAAATGAGCGATATCGTAAATCAATTGCCTCCTGTCATGAATAATTTTATGAATAGTGAAGACTTGAGAACGTGCAATGAGTGTGGAGATGTGATGGCGAAGGTTTAAATATGAAATATTAAGTATGAAATATGAATGCGTGATATTCATATTTCATACTTCATATTTAAAAATCAGTTTTCGCGCCAAAAATAAGGCGTAAACAAGACCAAGACCGAAAACAACTCTAACCTTCCTAAAAGCATTAATAGGCATAAAAACCATTTAATCTGCGGGCTTAGCCAGGCGAAATTATCTACTGGACCAACCTGCCCAAGACCTGGTCCTACATTTCCTAATGTCGTTGCTACTGCACCAATTGCCGTCTTAAAGTCTAATCCCATGATACTGACGATAATCACTCCTAAGACAAAAATCATCAAGTAAATCAAGAGGAAAGTCATGATATGTGTGCGAATTTTTCCGCTAACAGTTTGACCGTTTAGTTTTAAAGGGACGATAGCTTGTGGGTGTAAAATACGTTTAAATTCTAAAGCTGAATTTCGGAAGAAGACAAGATGCCTTATTAATTTAATACCGCCACTTGTAGAGCCAGCGCAGGCACCAACAAACATGAGTATTAAAAATAACATCGTCAAACTCCCCGACCAAGATGTATAATCTGCAGAGACAAATCCCGTAGTTGTAATTACCGAAACAATCTGAAAAAGACTATCTCGAAACGCTTTTTCAAAACCTAAATCCGTTACATTATAAACTGTTGTCGCAACTATGACCGTTAATAAACTGACTAATCCAAGATAGGTTTTAAACTCGTCACTACTCCACACACTTTTCCAATTCCCTTTCAGGCTATGATAAATGACTGTATAATTTATTCCACCGATAAACATAAAAAGGATAATTGGATATTGAATACGCGGTAAATCAAAGTCCATCATACTCCCATTTTTAGTCGAAAAACCACCCGTGGAAAGGGTTGTATAAGCATGATTTATCGCCTCGTAAAAAGTCATTCCCATTCCCCATAAAATAAACATTAAAGTCGCAGTCAGTCCAACATATAAAAACCACAAGCGCTTTGCTGTCTCTTGAATGCGTGGATGAATTTTATCGGAAGTCGGACCAGGTGCTTCTGCTACGAAAAGCTCAATTCCCCCAATTCCTAAGAGTGGAAAAATCGCCACGGTTAGTACAATTATCCCCATTCCTCCAATCCATTGCGTCATACTCCGCCAATATAAAATACCCTCGGGGGTAGCTTCAATATCATTTAAAATAGAGGCGCCAGTAGTTGTCATGCCCGACATGACTTCAAAAAAAGCGTCTGTAAAATTGTCAATTGTACCGCTAAAAAGATAAGGAAGGGTAGAAAAAGTAACCATGCTTAACCAGCCCAATGTAACAATGAGATAACCCTCGCGCTTATTGATTTTATTACCCGTTTTAAACTTATATAACCAAAGCAATAAGCCCACCAAAATTGTAACCCCACCAGAGAAAAATAAATGAGAAGCATCATTACTCTCAAAGTGTAATGAAAAAGGAATGCCTGTAAACATCATACATCCGATGATGATAAGTAGCACTCCAAGGACGTTTGAAATCGGTCCAAAATTTATCATGTTGGTTGTTAGTTACTGGTTACTGTGTTATTGGTTATTATGTTATTTTGACTATAATTTTGGAAAGTAATTGTACATGAAAACCGACTATCTAAACAACTTCTCTAAGCGAGAAATAGACTCGGGTAAAGCAAAAATAATCACCTTGTCGCCTTTCTGTAATTGAAAATCACCGTCAGGTATTAGACTTTGTTCACCGCGAATAACGCCGCCAATAATAGCGGTATCAGGAAAATGCAAATCTTTTAAGGATTTGCGCGTCAATTGATTTTCTTTATCAATTGAATATTCAATAACTTCTGCATCAACACCATGCAAACCTGTTATCGCTTCGATATGCCCTTTTCTGACAAAGCGGAAAATATTATTAGCTGCAATCAATTTTTTATTGATTAAAGTATCAACACCAATATTTTGAGAAATATGTGTGTATTCTTTATTTTCAACTTGCGCAATTGTCTTGTAAACTCCTCTATTTTTCGCAGTCAGACAAGCAATAATATTCGTCTCATTATTCCCTGTCAAGGCAATGAAAACATCCATTCTACTCAATCCTTCGCTTTCTAGCAGGTCGATATTAGAAGCATTCCCATGAATGACTAAAGTATTATCTAAACGCTCCGCGAACAATTTGCATCGGTCTTTTTTCTTTTCGATTAGTTTGACATTGTAGTCTTTTTGTAGAGATAAAGCTGCCTCATAAGCCAAGCCCGAACCACCAACAATCATTACATTTTTGACATCTACATGCTTGCGTCCGACGAAGTCCTCGACATCTTGAATGCAACTTGCTTTTGAAATAAAATAGATGTGGTCATTGCGATGCAATACTGTATCGCCGCGAGGAATAATAGTGCGGTGACCGCGAAGAATGGCGATAGGAAGAATAGTATTTTGTAAACTTGTACTCTGAATTTCATTTAAGGAGCGACTAACCAAAGGACTGTAATCATCCAAAGTCAATCCAACCAAATTTATCTTTCCGTCCTCAAATTCAAAAATATCAGTAAAAGAACATTGAGAGACCAAGCGTGTCAATTCTTTTGCAGCTAAACTACGTGGTGAAATCAAATTATCAACACCTAAATTTTTAAAAAGCTCTAATTGCTCATCTACTAAATATTCTGATTTTTTAACACGTGCGATAGTTTGCTTAGCGCCTAGTTGCTTTGCCAAAATCGCCGTCATCAAGTTGTTTTTTTCAGAAGTAGTAACCGCCAAAAAAAGACTTGCAGCACTCACATTTGCTTGTTGTAAAACCTCAATAGACGCACTATCACCATGCAGTGTCATCACGTCTAAGTGTGTCGCCGCATAATCCAAAACTTCTTGATTTTCATCAATCAAGACAATATCTTGATTTTCAAAGGCTAAGAGTTCTGCTAAGTGAAATCCTACGTCGCCTGCTCCAGCAATGACTATTCTCATTAAAATTATTATTTTTTTTCTATCGAAAACGACGAAAAGCTATCTTTATTCGTTTGAAAGGTATATTTGATTTTCATTACTTGTAAACTTTGTTATTTTTGTCAGATAAAGTGTACTACTAACTTTTCTACTAAACGCGATAATAGTTGACATGTTTAAGCCGTTCAAATCTCATTCACAAAGTCTACGTAGATCACAAATACTTTAAAACACTAAAATTATGAAAGTTCTGATGGTTTGTTTGGGTAATATTTGCCGTTCGCCTTTGGCGGAAGGAATATTGCAGCGCAAAGTTGAGGAAAAGGATTTGAATTGGCAAATAGATAGCGCAGGAACTGGTTCGTGGCATGTAGGAGAGCTGCCCGATTCTCGTTCTATAGAGGTAGGTAAAAGATATGGTATTGATTTAACGACTCAGCGTGCACGTCAGTTTAAAAAAATTGATTTAGAGCGTTTTGATTTGATTTTCGCGATGGATAGTTCTAACTATCAGAATATTTTAAAATTAGCGGACAATCAAGCGCAAAAAGACAAAGTCAAACTTATTATGAATGAGGCTGAACCAGGACGCAATGAAGCTGTTCCAGACCCTTATTGGGATGATGATGGGTTTGAAAAGGTTTATCAAATGTTGGATAAGGCTTGTACTAAGCTTATTGAAAAATATGTTTCTTAAGTCCAAGTAGTACTTACTAAATAATTTTTATTAAACTAAATCTCTTCATGTCACTTTAACACGATTTGGCGGAGAACCAAGAATATTAAACACACACCAACGCATATTACTATGAGCGATAGGTTCGCTTTTTTCTTTATTTCTATTTTTTTATTTTTCATGTTTTCGTTTAAGCTTAGTGCTCAGACGAAAGCTACTGCTGTGCCCGATAGTTTGTTTAAAAACGCTATCCAACTAGCTAAAAAAGGTAAATATCGGCAAGCATTTTCTGATTTTGATGAAGCTATAAATTTATATTCAGAAGAAGGTGAAGACTCTCCTGATGTTGCTAAAACCTATATTTACATCGGGCATATCGAACGCCGTAGAGGAAACCATGATGCGGCATTATCAAGTTATGAAAAAGGAAGAGCTATTTTATTCAAAGATGAAAATAGGGATGTGGAGGAAGTCATCAATCTGTATATGGGAATGGGGAGTGCCTATCGTTATCTTCAAGATTTTTCAAGGAGCCTAGATTATACTTTTGAGGCTTTAAGATTGTGTGAAGAAAAACATGGTTCGGATTATTTTCGTGTTGGATTTTTATATAATAACATTGCTAACATTTATGATGATCAAAAGGACTATGAAAGTGCCTTGGAATATTATGGTTTATCAAAAGATATTTTAGAGAAGAGTTTTGCCGATGCACCCAAACGTCTAAGCAATGTTTACACTAATTATGGAGAAGCTTTAACTAAAAGTGAGCACTATGATGAGGCTCAAGTTTATTATGAAAGAGCTATTCAATTACAGGGACAATCGGACGACAATCGTTCGCCTCATTTGATTTTAGGTTTAATTCATTTGGGGGAGCTTCTTATGCTGAAAAATTCACCTGAAGAAGCTGTGCCATATTACGAAAGAGCAATAGAATTGTCAGGTTTAGAACAGTTAGATAAAAAGTATTTCAGTAATATTAATTCGCCAGAAGATTGTATTGCAGCAATGGCGGGCTTAGGAAAGGTGTCAAATCTTCTTTATGAGCTCACAAGTAAAGAAGAGCATCTAATTAGGGCAAGAAAAGTTTTGGACTTAGCCAATGAGTATATTGAATACTTAAAAGCAGATTTTAAAGAAGTAGGCGCACGTGGTGTTTTGATGCGGAATAGCTATCCTGTCTATGAACAAGCAATAGCAATGGCATTAAATACTAGACAAAAACGGAAAGAAAACTTTAAGGAAGCTTTTGCTTTTTCTGAAAAAAGCCGCAATAATCTTTTACGCGAAGCGGTCCAAGACGCGGCTGCGAAAAAATTTGCAGGTATTCCCGATAGTCTTCTTGCTGAAGAAAACAGTATAAAAATAGCTTTATTGGAAGTTGAAAAAAGACGTTTTGATGCTGTTAATAAGAAAGCAAAGCGGTCTGTGATTAATGATTTAGAAGAGCAAATTTTAGGTTTTAAAAATAAATATGCAGATTTAATAGCAACTTTTGAAAGCGAATATCCTGATTATTATGATTTGAAGTATGCTGTTTCGACGGTTTCTGTCGACGAAATCAGAGACAATATTTTGCAGCCAAATCAGGCGATGCTAGAATATTTTGTGGGAGATGATATGATTTTTGCATTTGTAATAACGAAAGACCTTTTTCAAGTATTCAATATTGACAAAAATTTTGCACTAGAGGATAGCGTCCGTGCTATGCGCAAAAGTATTTTCGAATGGCGTCCACGTGCAGACGACGCTGATGAAAAATTAAAGACTTATCAACGTACGTCGTTTTTTCTATACGATAGGTTGCTTCGACCATTTGAACATGTACTACCTGAAAAACTCATCATAATACCTGGTGGAGTTTTGGGATATTTGCCATTTGAAGCATTGTTAGAAGAAAGTCCACAATCAGGAGATGGCTTTGCTCAGTATTCTTATCTCATTCGAAACAAGCAAATTAGCTACTCTTATTCCGCGACTTTACTGAAAGAAATGTTGAAAAATACCAATACAGGTCGTGAGGTATTGGGTTTTGCTCCAAGTTTTGGCGAATATCATCGTGATAGTTTGCCTGAAAATTTACCTTACTTAAAAGGTTTAAATAATAATGAAAAGGAAGTTGAAGCAATCCAAAAATTGTTAGGTGGGCGAGTATTTACAGGTGAAGATGCAACTTTACAGACTTTTTTAGAGATAGCTCCCTTATACAAGATTTTGCATCTTGCTACGCATGGAAAAGCAAATGACAAAGCAGATGAATATTCTTATTTGGCTTTTTCCTATATCATTGATGATTTAGACAATGAATTACTTTATGCGGGTAGTCTTTATAATACTGAATTACGCGCAGATATGGTCGTCTTAAGTGCTTGCGAAACAGGCATTGGAGACTTTCAACAAGGAGAAGGAATTCTGAGTTTGGCAAGAGGATTCTCTTATGCTGGTGCTAAAAGTATCGTAACAACACTCTGGAGTATTGATGATAAATCTTCTTTGGAAATAATGGTTAATTTCTACGGAAATTTAGAGGATGGTAAACGAAAAGATTATGCTCTTCGGGAGGCAAAATTAGATTTTATAAACAACAACAATCGCCGTGCCCATCCTATATATTGGGCTGCATACATACCTATCGGAAATATGGAGGCCATCGCTATTGGTCGGGAGAGCAACTTGTATTTATATCTTATAGCATTTAGTTTCTTGGGTATCTTTCTATTTTTACTGTTTGGATATTTAAAAAAGCAAAAGCGAAAAAATAAGTCTTAACACCTTCCTTATTCTAAATTTTATAATTACAGTTTTTCATTTCTATCGGTTTCTGAAATAATATTTGGCGAATCCATCTAAGATGGTATGTCTTGGCACTCTCTTTGTCACAAATACTTATCCACACAGATGTACTCATATCGGAGAAAGTACTATCGAAAACATTGACAAACACAACACTTTTAACAAGTAAAAGCCCTAGTTAATATTTAGGACTAATGTCAACACACGCTATTATGAGAAACTTTACAACTTTATTTTTTCTTCTCTTTTGTTTAAATCTTCAAGCTCAATATTTTGACGCAGGTGTATTTATCGGAACAGCCAACTATCAAGGTGAACTGATTAAGACACACATGGAACCAACAGAGTATAATTTTGCTTGCGGTGCTTTTTTACGTTATAATTTAACTCCTAGACTTGCAGCAAAATTGATGGTAAATGGAACAAAACTGACGGGCTCAGATGTCTTCTCTGGTAATCGTTCACGGAATTTATCTTTTACTACTTTTATTGCAGAATTTGGAGTACAAGGAGAATTGAATCTTTTTGATTACAACATTTTGGATGGTGCACATAAAGCAACCCCCTATGTATTTGGAGGATTAGCAGGCTTTTATTACAACCCACAAGCAGAGTATAGGGGGAGAATGGTTGACTTACGTCCCTTAGGGACAGAAGGACAAGGATTACCTGGTTACGCAGAGAGATATAGTAAATTTGCAGTGGCAGTACCACTTGGATTTGGTGTTAAAGTCGCTATACATGAAGTTTCAAATATAGGTTTTGAGATAGGAATGCGTAAAACTTTTACGGATTACATTGATGATGTAGGAGGCTACTATCCTGTCATGGCAGAATTGTATGAATATAGAGGTGAAATGGCAACTCAGTTATCTTATCGAGCGCATCAATATGATAGAAGTTTGCCTCGTGACCCAGGTACAGGACTTAGAGGGAATCCTAATACAACAGATTGGTATTTATTTGGAGGTGTTACTTTAAGTATTAACTTAAAAGGAGGTAATAAATCCTTTGGAAAACATCCAGCAAAACGAAAATCACGTTCGCAACGCTTTCATTCTCAAAATCCTTGGTACGGATTTTAAGACAAGTAAGATAAAAATAAAAGCTCGTTTTCCTACTATTGGAAAGCGAGCTTTTTTGATGAAATGCACAATGCTAAAAGCGCAAATGCTTCACTGTAGAGCGATTATTCATTATTTGTTTTAAACTATCAATACCGATATTTAAATGTAAATCAACATATTTTGTAGTGACGACTACATCACTTTTTTCTGTCTTTACACCTTCTGGAATCATTGGCATATCAGAAACTAAAAGTAAAGCTCCAACTGGAATTTTATTTTTAAATGCTACAGTAAATAAAGTAGCTGTTTCCATATCAACAGCGATAACGCGCATAGAACGCAGATAATTTTTAAACTTCTTATCATGTTCCCACACACGTCTATTCGTTGTATAAACGGTTCCTGTCCAATAATCTAAGCCATAATCGCGGTTTAAGGTAGATGAAATGGCTTTTTGTAAGGCAAAGGCAGGTAAGGCAGGTACCTCAGGAGGCATATAATCATTTGATGTTCCTTCGCCACGTACGGCGGCTAATGGTAAAATAAAATCACCTACTTTATTCTTCTTTTTTGTGCCACCACATTTTCCTAAAAATAAAACGGCTTTTGGTTTTATGGCTACTAGTAAATCCATTAAAGTTGCAGCATTAGGACTACCCATTCCAAAATTAATCATGGTAATGCCCTCACCCGTAGCGGCTTGAAAAGCTTTCTTTAATCCATAAATCTTTGAACCATGCTTTTCTGCAAACATTTCTAGGTAATTACTAAAATTAGTAATCAAAATGTAATCTCCAAATTCTTCTAATGGCATACCTGTATAACGGGGTAGCCAATTTCTAACGATTTCTTTCTTTGTCTTCATAATTATACTGTTTCGTAGCAAAGTTAAGACTTTTCTATGAAAGGTATATTGTCTTACTGTTAATTACATATTATGAAAAAATGATTGGAATGTTATTTGGTGTATAAAAGAATTAGGTTTGATTTAATTTTAGGATTAAATTTTCCTTTTTTATCCCCCTCGTTTTTCTTTCAAACTACACAAAAAACGAGTTACTATGACTAATAAAATTCTCTTTGTAGGTCTTCTTCTTTCTTTTCTTTTTACTGCTTGTCGTGACGAGAGCCCAGGAAATATCGGAGTTATTGCTTTAGATGAATATACACCAGAGGATAATATGATGATAGGTGATGCTGTAGATGCAGAATTCAAACTATTGTATCCAGTATTATCTCCTGATGAATTTCCTGCAGCTACACAATATCTTGAGGAGATGCTTAATATAGTCATCACAACACCTAACTTTACAAGTAGAACTGTTTACAATTGGCAGATTTCTATTATTTCTGACGATAGTAAAACAACCGCATTTGCTCTTCCCAATGGGCATTTATACATCCACACAGGTTTATTGAGATACTTAGAAAGTGAGAGTCAATTAATTAGTCTTCTCGCACATGAATTTGCTTATGTCGAAAAAGGCTTAGCGACATTACTATTAGAAAAAGAATTTAGTAAACAAGAACTAGGTGATATTACCCTAGAAAACGGTTTGGCCGATGTTAGTGCTATGGCAGAAGTATTTCCTACTTTGGCTTATGCTAGAAGAGATGTAGAGCTTGCGGATAAATTTTCAGTAGATGTTTTATGTCCTTTTGTTTATGAAGCCCGTGGTATTGTCAAAATCATAGAAAAATCGGAGGAATTTCCTGAGGAAACATTAGGATGGCTCTCGAAGCGCCCGTCAGAAGATAATGAAGAACGTATTTATAGAATCAATATCATGGCAGAGGAATGTGGTCTGGATGGGGTTAAAAATGAAGAAGAATACCGTGCTTTTTTAACTACTTTTTAGACAAACTGTTTACAAGGGAAGCCGAAATTGAGTCATTGAAACTTGATTTCGGCTTTCTTATATCTATGATTTTAAAATCAATATTGCTTTCATTATCGTTCAATAAAACTTGAACTCTATCTCGAAAAGAAAGAACATCCTCTTTTGAAAAAATCTCATACTCTTCTTCATTTTCTAACCATAAAATAACTTTAAACTTTCCCGTTTCTATCAAAACTTGTGCCCGTGTCCAGAATAACCAAGTATTTACTGTAAAGGGAGTATTACGCAATAATTTAAGAATAGGCATCCATAGTTTATAAAACCAATTGCGTTGATAAAGCTTGTTTATTACACGAATGGCGCGCAAAGTATCTTCTGATTTTTGCTTAATTTTTTCAACTAGGACTTCTGGGTTTTCTAAAATATGATAGATTTCAGTTGGAGCTTTTTCTTTGTATCGAATACGATAATTTTTTACTTCAATGAGTACTAATTCTTCTTTATTATATATTCCTAAAAAATCGACTCCTTTCAAACCTGCACCAGCTAGTCTTTGAAAATAACGGTGTTCATCATACTTGTTGACCACCCAATTTTCGTTAAATTGAAAGATTATATCACTCTCTCGAAACTCTGTCATGTTATAATAACGTGAAAAGCCTATCTTTGATGATAAAATTAACGGAAAAATGAAAAAATTAAGCTTTCTATTCATCGCATTCCCTTTATTCTTTTTGGCCTGCGAAAAGGACCCAACACCAAATCCTTTTGATGAAGTACCTAATCCAAATGGCGAAGAGGAAATGCCGATTGAATTAGAAGCAACATCTTTACCAGGCTTACACCAGAATATTTTTAAACCGACTTGTGCCAATTCAGGATGTCATGATGGGACTTTTGAGCCAGATTTCCGTACTTTAGAAAGCACATATAACACACTAGTAAATCATCCCGTTATCAAGAATGACCCTGCGAATAGCTTTGAATTTCGTGTGGTGCCAGGCAATGTAGATGCTTCTCAATTAATAGCGCGGGTGACTTATGATATTGATGATAATTCAGGGATTATGCCTTTAGCTTTGGAGCCAGACTCTGACTATAATGCAAAGCGAGAAGAGTACATCCAAAACATGAAAGACTGGATATCGGCGGGTGCACAGAAGTAATTAGAGAATCTACAAGCAGAGATATTGCCAAATCCAATTCAAAATGAATTCCAATTGAGTTTGTCTGGACTTGACTTTCAAAAGGGGCGCATAGACTTTTTTGACGTGAATGGAAGGAGGGTTTATTTGAAATCATTTACCAATAATCAAGTTTCTTTGCGACGAAATGGACTTTCAAATGGCGTTTATTTCTATAAAATCCATTTAGACGGAGAATTTGCAGTCAGTGGAAAAGTCATATTTACACCATAGATGCAAGATATTTGACGAAATTAACGATTCACCAACAAATATTACTGCTCAAATCATCCATCTATTGCTAAGAATTTCATAATTTTACCAACTGAAATTGAACTGGTTTCATTTTTTCGAAAACAGGGCCGATAAAAATACCGTTGTTTGGCATATTTTACGGAATTTGTTAAAGAACCAAAAATATTAAGATGATTAAGAAATTTTTGACAGCAATAGTCGCTTTACTTTTTGTTACTGCAATGCAGGCACAGTCTTTCAACGCTCAAAAAGCTGCGAACGAATTGGCAAGTGCGTACTCTTTAGATGATGCACAGAAGACCGAAATGTTGATTATCCAACAGCGTAAAGCACGTAACTTGACGGAAATTCAATCTTTAAAATCAACTGACCGTCCGACTTACATCAAGAAATTGAAAGCAATTCGCTATGGAACAGATGCAAGCATCAAACGTCTTTTGAATAAAGAGCAAATGGAAGTTTTCTTTGCAAAAAGCAAAGAGCGTCGTCAAAAAGAAGCAGATGTCATGTCTGAAATGAAAGCTGCAGGTGCAACACAAGAAGAAATTCAAGAAGCATTGGCACAGATTGATTAGTACGAAATTTGAATTTTGAATGAGAATTTTTGCATGACTGTAACTTATTTGTTATGAAATTGATTTAAGATTTTTCGGAAGAAATTCTAACGAAAAGCGATTAAGAAGATTAGTACTTCTTAATCGCTTTTTTCGTTTATGACAAAAGCCGTCTTTTTTCAAGCAAAACCGCAATATATTTGTTAATTTCGCGACCTGAAAACTTTTAGTTTTCTATTACGTTATTTTTTAGGAGAAATGGAAATCTCAGCCTTATACCATTAGCTAACCATTCTAAAGTGACTGATGAGAAAAGATGAGTGATGAATTCTGCGAATTAAACATTCAAAATTCATCATTTATTATTCAAAATTAATATCACTCAGAACTATCAATATCAATCAAATCAATGAACGTTTTAAAGGAAAAATTTAAGGAGCAATCCACCGCATTGAAAGCGGAAATAAGAGCAATGCTCAAAGAGCACGGTGACACAATTGTCGGAGAAGTAAAATTAAGTCAAGTATTTGGTGGCGCACGCGGTATCAAAACTATGGTCTATGAAACATCTCAGCTAGATGCCCAAGAAGGTATCCGTTTCCGTGGTTATTCAATTCCTGAATTAAAAGAATTATTACCAACAGGGGATGGTACAGAGCCATTACCAGAAGGTTTATTTTGGTTGATGTTGGTTGGTGAAATTCCAACGGAAGAAGAAGTACGTTGGTTGACGGGACAATGGATTAGTCGTTCTCACGTGCCAGAGCATACTTTTGCAGTGTTAGACTCTTTACCAAAAGACACACACCCGATGATTCAGTTCAACTTGGCGATTTCGTCAATGGCAACGGATAGTCAATTCTCTAAGCGTTATGCAGAAGGGATGAGCAAGGGTGAATATTGGGATGCAACTTTTGAAGATGCAATGAATTTAATTGCACGTTTACCACGTGTAGCAGCATACATTTACCGTCGTACTTATCACAATGGTGACCATATCGCACCAGATTTGACATTGGACTGGGCGGCGAATTTCGCGCACATGTTAGGTTTCAAAGATGTGACTTTCACTAACTTGATGCGTTTGTACATGACTATTCATGCTGACCACGAAGGTGGAAATGCATCTGCGCACACGGCATTTTTGATTAACTCTACTTTGGCTGACCCGTACTTGTCTTTTGCAGGTGCAATGGGTTCTTTGGCTGGACCATTACATGGTTTGGCTAACCAAGAGGTAATTAAGTTTATCTTGAAAATGGTAGATGCTTTAGGTACTCGCAATCCGAGTGAAAAGCAAATCGCAGAATATGTACAGGCTACTTTAGCGGCAGGAAAAGTAATTCCAGGTTATGGTCACGCAGTTTTACGTCAGCCAGACCCACGTTTCACTGCACAGAAAGTATTTGCTGAAGAGCATTTACAAGATGATGAAATCGTACAGGTAGTATGGAAATTATTCAAAGTAGTACCTCCGATTTTAGACAGTTTGGGTAAGGTTAAAAATCCATGGCCAAATGTTGACTCACACTCAGGTGCATTATTGATACACTACGGATTAGACCAATACAGTTTCTATACTGTTTTATTTGGTGTTTCTCGTGCATTAGGTGTCGTAGCTGCATTATGTTGGGCTCGTGCATTGGGAGGTCCATTAGAGCGTCCAAAATCTGTGACGACTAAATGGGTTAAAGAATTTTTGGCAGCGAAGAAGGCGTAATGCTGAATGAGTTGTCTAAAGAAGTTTCTTAGTCTTAATGATTTAGAAATATGACTGGTCGCGTCCTTTCCTTGGAGAGGGCGCGATTTTTATTTAATTCGAACTTCTCCTAAAACAAAAGAGTTA
>CAZQTE010000001.1:26792-39938 GCA_964595615.1 uncultured Saprospiraceae bacterium | reverse complement strand
TTTCTACAAACTCCCTTACGAACTCATTTTCTAATAAGTAACAGTCACCTCTTCTGCATTTCCATTTCCACGACCACCTCTAAATTGAGGATTAGGCAAACGACCAACAATAAATTCTACACGCGTACCAGGTTGAATATAATGAAACTCCGAACCTGCTGCCATATCTTGAACAGTAAAGTAAAAATCGCCAGCTTCTGTTCCTATAAAACCAAAGCTATCTGTGACTTTTTTTACAATACCGTCATACAAATCACCAGTTCTTAAGCCGTCATCATCTTCGTGCATTTTATCTTCTTCTTGAATATCAGCAGAAGAAGGACTAGATGTTATCGGACGGGCGATAGAAGGTCGAACAGGTTTTACAGGTGCATTAGGAGGGATAAAACCGCCTTCACTTAAGGCACCATTATCTTCACTTTGAAAATATTCCTCACGTTGTCGGCGCATATTTTCGCGACATTCGCGACAATAGTATGGACGGCTTTTTCGGACAAACTCATCTGTCCAAACAGGATTTTCAGTTGTATGTAATGGTGACCTACAGATAACCCATTTCTTAATCGCTTCTAATTTATATTCTTCCATGACCTTTTTGTCATCCATCCATACCATGTCAAAATCTCGTACCCCTAAAGGATTAGAAGTATCTCTAAATTCACGCGGGCATGAATTTTTTATACTTGCAATAACAACCCTTTTTCCAAGTTGTCTCACACGCTGTAAAGCAGGAATATAATCACGGTCGCCGCCAACTAAAACGGCAATATCATAAGCATAAGGTAAGGCCGCGTAAAACATCATAGATGAAGCCAAGGCAATGTCTACACATTTTTCTTCTGGCACAAAATCATCACCTAATTCACGGTCTTTGCGACGCAGTCTTCGTCCTCTATAATCAATCTCATAAACATCTACTTCATAGTGGTATTCTTCCCGCAACAGATTGAAAAAATCTTTTCTTCTGAAAACCATATCGCGGTCATCATCAGAATAATTACGAGCATTTGAACCATAGAGATGAGTTCTAACTATATCTACATCAGCACCACCTAGATTTTCAGAAACAATTTTTCCTATAGTGCTTGGCAATTTTCCATAATCAATTTGAAATTCATCACCATAAGCTTCCTGTAAATTTCGATGATTACTATATAACCAAGTACCGTCAATAAATACCATTATTTTAGCCATAAAGACAATATATATTTGGACACATGAAGTATAAAGAGTTAAAAAATATGTTTAGGTATAGACAAGAAGGGGTTGAATAACGTCTTTTGAATTTAAACTGTTATATTATATTTTTCATGTGTCAGTTAATAGAATACTTTTTTACTTAAGTTTTGAGTATTTGGTTTCCCGTGCTTTCTTTATTTTTATCTTTGGATAAGTGACTAAAATAATACGGAAAGTGAAGTTATAATAAATATAATAAAAAGGTACGAAGATAGAGATACCTACATATTTGACAAATATACAATTAACTTAGTTTTTATTCGGGAAAATAGAATAAATAATATTACAAAAATAAGAAAACTTAAGAATAAGCTGTTTTTACTTCCTTGTATTTTAAATATCAAAAAATCAAAATACAAAACTCTTTTATTATCAATGACTTTCGGCTACTTTTGCATAAAGTTTAACATTCTTTGACAAATGCTATGATGGTAAAACTAAAACTAGTTAATCTTTTCGGTTTTACTTTTTATATCACTTTTATAGGATTTGTCAAAGAACCATTAATAAGGTATCAAGCTTAGAAGAAGCTTGCAAAATGAAACCAATGCAAACCAATATTACGGCATCCGACAAAAACTCATGCAAAACTTTAGTTTATCCTATTCTAAAAGATAAAAAGTTAAAGAATATTCTTTCCAAAATTGCTACGACTATGGGTGTATCTGTCGATGCATTGGTTCATGATTTTGAAGCTGGAAATAAAGAAATTCATTCTTTTTATGCTAAAAAAGGAGAGAGAGTCTTTCTACTGGGACTAGGTGAGAATCCTGATGGCAACAAAGTCATCCAAACATGTCGTAGTTTTATACATCACCGCAAAGAAAAATTACCTAAAGAGTTAGGACTCAATTTAACATTGGGCAAAGTTGCTGTTTTTTCTGAGAATATAATAACAGGTTTTCTCCTGGGCACATACAATATTAATCTCTATCAAACAGGTGAGAAAAAGACAATTCCTTTAGACGATAAAAAAGCACAATTAGATATTTGTGTTAAAAAAGCTGACTTGAAATCGGTTGAAAAAGCTACTGACCGTGCTCAAAAAATGGCTACTACTCTCCGTAATGTATTTGATTTAGTCAATCAACCTGCCAACAAAAAACGACCACAGGATATGGCTGATTATGCTGTAAAGGCAGGAAGCAGAGGTGGTTTTTCTGTACGTGTCATGCAAAAACCAGAGATAGAGAAAGAGGGGTTGAATGGACTTTTAGCTGTAAATAGAGGTAGTGAAGATCCTGCGGTTTTTATTGTAATGGAATACAAACCAAAAATAAAAAAGAAAGTCAAAAAGATAGCATTAGTTGGAAAAGGAGTCACCTTTGATACAGGTGGTTTATCTATAAAACCTTCCTCTAATATGCATTTAATGAAGAGTGATATGGGGGGCTCAGGAGCAGTTTTTGGAGCAATGGAAATGACAGCAAAATTAGAACTACCAATACATCTTATAGCCGTAGTTGGTGCGACGGATAACTCTGTAGATGCGCTTTCGTATAAGCCTTCTGACGTTATTAGTTCTTATGCTGGCAAAACAATTGAAGTTATTGATACTGATGCAGAAGGGCGCTTAACTTTAGCCGATGGTTTGGCTTATGTTAATAAGAATTACAAGCCAGATGTGATGATTGATGTCGCTACATTAACGGGTAGTGTAATTCGAGCTTTAGGATATTTTGCAGCTGGACTTTTTACAAAAAGTGATAATCTGGCGAAGGATTTAATAGCTGCAGGAACAGCAACAGGTGAAAAATTGTGGCAAATGCCAATGTGGGATGAATACAAATCAATGATAAAATCTGATGTTGCAGATGTTCGTAATTATAGCGGAAAACCAATCGCAGGAAGTATTACTGCTTCTAAGTTTTTGGAGCATTTTGTTAATGAGCATCCGAACTGGGCGCATGTAGATATTGCGGGGACATCTGTTACTGCAAATGAGTTTGGTTCTGACCGTAGCGCGACTGGATTTGGTGTCCGTCTACTGTTACAATTCATAGAAAATTACGCAGCCAAATAGTCGAAAATTTTCAAATTTCATATCTAAATAAAGTACAATGAATTTTCTCTGCATCTCTTGTGATTTCAAAGGTTCAGCTTTCATGAAAGCTTGTAAAGAAGCGGGTAATAATGTTTATTTATTAACACGCGAATCTTTGAGAAATGAAGCTTGGCCAAACGAATGTATTGATGAAACATTCTACACAACAACAGATGAGAATACGCCAGAGCACTTTGGAAACTTAATCAAAGGAATGGCCTATTTGATGAAAGAAAAGAAGATAGACCGTATTGTTGCCTTAGATGATTTTGATGTGGAAAAAGCAGCGATGTTGCGTGAAGAATTTCGCCTACCAGGTATGGGGCAAACAACTGCGCGGCACTTTCGGGATAAGTTAGCGATGCGTATGAAAGCCCAAGAAGCAGGAATTAACGTACCACCGTTTTCTTCTTTATTTACGGATGATGCGATTAATGAATTTATTGCGAACACAGCGACTCCTTGGGTCGTCAAACCAAGAGGAGAGGCTTCTGCAACAGGCATTACGAAAGTACACAGTGGAGATGAATTATGGAAAGTTGTGCATAGTTTAGGCGAAAAGCGTCACGAATATTTAGTAGAGCAATTCAAGCCAGGTAAGGTTTATCATTCTGACGCATTGAGTGTAGATGGTAAAGTTATATTTTCGCGTGGCTCAGAGTATTTATCTACACCAATGGAAGTCGCTCACGGAGGCGGAATTTTTCGCTCTGTAGTCGTTCCTTTTTACGGAGATGATGATAAGCAATTACAAAAAGAAACGGAGAAGGTAATGACTGCCTTCGGGATGAAATTTAGTGCTTCTCATACCGAATTTATTAAATCAAACGAAGACGGAAAATTTTACTTTTTGGAGACAGCATCACGCGTAGGTGGTGCGCATCTAGCAGAAATGGTAGAGATGTCTTCAGGCATTAGCTTATGGGCAGAATGGGCGAAGATTGAGACTGCAATGTTGAAAGGAGAAAAGTATAAATTGCCGAAAATAGAGAAGGATTACGCTGGAATTCTCGTATCTCTTTCTCGTTTTGAGCGTCCAGATATGTCTGTTTTTAATGATGAAGAGGTCGTTTGGAAAATTGATAAAGCGCATCACGTAGGTATGATTGTTAAGTCAAAAAGTCGAGAGCGTGTTTTAGAATTGTTAGATAAATATGCGGCGATAGTAGCCAAAGATTTTCATGCGGCGGTAGCTGCACCTGATAAATCTACGCATTAGGGGATAGTTATTAGTTGATTGGTTTACTGTGTTGACTCTCATTCTAAAAATCAACATAATAAACCAATCAACTATTCAACAAAAGACCTCAAGAATGATACATTTTCTCAATTTCTCCTTCATATTTCTTCTGCACTTTATCTCTCTTCAATTTCATAGTCGCCGTCAAATCTCCCGTTTCAATTGTCCATTCTTCGTGTAATAATAGAAACTCTTTTACCCGCTGATGCGGTTCTAAATTTTCGTTGAACCTTTCGATTTCCTCTCTAAATTTCTGCTCTACCTTTAGATTTATTACCATGAATTGAGGTGCAGTCCAATGCACATCATTTTCCATACACCATTTCTTCAAGACTTCAAAATCAGGAACAATCAAAGCAGAAACAAAAGGCTTTTTAAAACCAACAACAATGCATTGGTTGATAAAAGGGGAGTCCTTTAATTGATTTTCGATACTGGAAGGTGCAACATATTTACCCGCATTCGTTTTAAAAATATCTTTTTTGCGGTCGGTAATTTGTAAAAAATGTTTGTTGACCAAACGCCCAACATCGCCCGTTTTTAGCCAGCCGTCTGAAGTTAAAACTTGTGCAGTTTCTTCTTCTTTCTTAAAATAACCTAGCATGACATTAAAGCCTTTTACCCATATTTCTCCTTCTCCTCGATTATTAGGACTGTCAATTCTAATTTCCGTTCCAGGCACTGCAATACCAACAGTTCCGAATTGAAACATCCCAGGCTCAAAGTGATTCATCGAGATAACTGGAGCCGTCTCCGTCATCCCATATCCTTCTCGAATATCAACGCCCGCAGCAGAAAATAGTCGCGCTAATTTTTCGCGTAAGACAGCTGCACCAACCACCACGCCTTCTACACGTCCACCTATAGCCTTCCGCCATTTTCGATAGACTAAAATATCTGCTAAACGCAATTGAAACCAGTAAAATAGATTACCACTTCGTTTACCTTCGTAGCGTTCTCCAACTTTAATTGCCCAATCTGTTAATCGTCTTTTGAACTTACTTCTTTCTTCTCCTTTTCCCGAAAATCTATCATATAACTTCTCTAACATTCTTGGCACTGAAGTAAAATAATGAGGTCTAATACGTTGTAAGTCTTCTCGTAGGGTATCGATATTTTGGGCGTAATGTAATTCTGCTCCGACAGCCATGTAAGTATAAGTCACCATGCGTTCAAAAATGTGACTTAAGGGCAAAAAACTAAATGTTATTTTAGAGTAGTTGATAGGAACTAAGCTAATAGTTGCCTTTATATTAGAAACAATGTTTTTGTGTGAAAGCATAACTCCTTTTGGATTTCCAGTTGTTCCAGAGGTATAAATGATTGTTGCTAAATCATCTTCATGAATAGCTGCCTTCATGGTATGAAAGTGTGCAGACTGTGCTTCCGTTGGGTGTGCTAAAAGCTCTTGAAAAGAAGGCGTATTTTTATTTTTTTGAAAGGAAAAAACGTGCTTTAAATATGTTAATTCAGAGCGAATTTTACTTAAATTTTCTAATAACTCAGGTGTATTGACGAAACAAGCTTTCGCTTCTGTTTCCCGTAAAATGTAGGATAAATGTTCTCCAGAAGAAGTGGCATGCAGAGGAATAACAATAATGCCCAATTGCTGCATTCCAAAGTCCAAAAAATTCCAAATCGGATGCCCACCATTACTAAGAATAGCTGCTTTATCGCCTTTTTTAAGACCTAAATTAAGCAGACCTGCGCTCACCTCGTTTATCAATCGAATACATTCATCAGTAGAGTAAATGGTCTTTTTATCATCTGCATAGCAAGTCAAAGCAGCCTTGCGAGGGTACTTGATTTGTTGATAATGGAAAATATCGAACAAGCGTCGGAAATCAGTAGCGCCGTCCATGTGTTATTCGTTTTGCGTGATTTGTTCTTCTCGTATTACAGAACAGACTGTTTTGAGAATCTAATATACGAAAAAATAACACTTTATAGATTCTTGATTTTAGCCAGTCAATTCTACTGGCTAAAATCTTTTTCCTAATCGAATAATCCAACGCCGATAGTTTGACATCTTTCAACAAATACTTCTCCTCGCCAGCGTTTTAAGAAGCGTTTTCCTGTGTAGTCATACCAGCCTTCATTCATTTCAAAACAAATATTAGAGAAGGGAAGAATATCAGCTTTATTATTATCAATAATAATTCGAATTTCTCTATCTGTATTATTATCAAAACAGACCGTACCTAGACGCAATTCCTCACAAGGTGGTAATACGATAACGCTTTGATTACAACTGGAGAAAAGGAATATTCCGCATAGAGCAGAAAAAAGAAAGAGCTTTTTCATAAGGCAAAATTTTAATTTCAAATTTGGTTCGTTTGCCTTATTGATGCTTAAAAAAGAAGTTCCCCTGTTGGGGAAATGTTAAAATCTTATTTTTTTGCTTTCTATTTTTATTCCAACTACCTTCGTCCTACTTAACATAAATATTTGATAAACTATAGGTTGATTATGAACTGGCATCCCGAAATAAACAGCTTCAAAACGTATCTAAAACTAGAACGTTCTCTATCTGGCAACACCGTAGAGGCTTACCTACGAGATATCACGAAATTTACAGAATACCTACAGATTAAAGAATTAGATCTTTCTCCAAAAGAAATTGTGCGCGAAAACTTGGTCGGCTACATTAATTATTTAAACGAATTAGGACTTACCGCTCGTTCACAAGCTCGCATGTTGTCAGGCGTCAAAACCTTTTACAAGCACCTACTCTTAGAAGATGTCATCGACGACGACCCAACTGCGTTATTAGAAACACCTCGCATGGACAAGAAAATGCCAGAGGTGATGACCTATGAAGAAGTGCAAAAGCTAATCGCCACGGTTGACCTTAGTACTGACCACGGCACGCGTAATCGCGCGATGTTAGAAACTCTTTACGCTTGTGGTTTACGAGTGACAGAGTTAATAAATATGCGTATCTCTAATATTTATGAAGGCGTAAATGCAGACGACCTTAGTTTTATTAAAGTCATTGGTAAGAACGATAAAGAACGTATTGTCCCAATAGGTCAGGAGGCAATCAAGCACATTAATTTTTACAGAAACAGCGTCCGTAATCAATTAAAAATCCCAAAAGAATTTGAGAATATTTTATTTCTCAATCGACGCGGCAAGAAAATGTCTCGTGTGATGGTTTTTATGATTGTAAAAGAAGCGGCGGCAGCGGCGGGCTTAGAAAAGAATATTAGTCCACACACTTTTAGACATTCTTTCGCGACGCATTTGGTAGAAGGTGGGGCGAATCTACGCGCGGTCCAAGATATGTTAGGACACGAAAGTATTCTAACGACAGAAATATATACACACTTAGACAATGATTTCTTAAGAGAAACTATCATGAGTTTTCATCCACGCAATCAAAGGAAAAGACCAGTTTCAATAAGAGAAGAAGAGTGATAAATAAGTATGAACGGAATAATAAACCCCGTCTCAGTAGCATTTTACTGAGACGGGGTTTATTGTGAAATCGTTCATCCATACGGACAGGTGCTTCATAGTTATTGCACTACGAGTTTTTTCACAACTACGCCTTCTTCTGCACGTACATATACCATGTACATACCAGTTGCTAAAGCTGAAATATCAAGATTAGTTTGACCGATTTGTGCTTTTTGACGCAATACAGATTGACCGAAAGTATCGAAGATTTCGATTTCTTCTGCCTTTAAATCGGCAGTACTGATTTGAACTTGCGTTTGAGCAGGATTAGGAGATACTTTTGTTTTTGCCGCTAAGACAGGGTCGTTGGTTGTTGATATCGTATTATCGACGATGATAAAGGTCGCATCTGCTCCAGCATTGATATTGATAGGATTTCCTTGTCCGTCAACAGCTTTGATATTTTCAAGTTGAATAGTGAAAGGAGTTTCTCTTTCTGCGCGTCCCCCTATCACATCAATGATTATAATAAAATTAGTTGTGAAAATTCCACCTTCGCCTGTAACAGCTGAGCCAGATTTTCGTGTTACAACAATATCTTCTCTTCCTAACTCATATAACTCTTTTTCCAACCAAAGAACAGACTCTTCTTCACCCAAAAAGCTTTCTGTATTATAAGTTGAATTAACTGCATGTGGAGGAACCAAATCCTGCGGATAGTTTAACATGAACGCTAAGCCATGTAAACCTTCAACAGGCAAATCTGCTGTACCTAAGTTTATTGTTGCTGTGACTTCAATTTCACTTGGACTATTACCATCAAAATATAAAGAATCTATAGAGAACTCTACACTTAGTTCAGGAGTGCCTTCTTGTGAAGGTGGAATATTTAATTGTTGTTCAGGAGTATAATTAGCACTAATTGCGTTAATATCAGCATTATTAATAAAACCGTCTCCATTCGAGTCAAGATGTTTATAATTTATACCTTCTACTGTATGATTATCCCAATCAGGTCCCACTTGTCCTTCCCAATTTTCAGTCGCCAAAGGTCTTTCCATTCCAGTTGTCCCATATCCCAAACCAATATTTAGTAAATCATAAACATTGGCTTTCATATCTGCATCCGCATCTCCAGGGTGTACGCAGTCTGTAAAGTCACATAGACTTCCTGCGGCTTCTGGGGCAACAATTTGTTCTATACAAGAAACACTAATTGGATGAACCAACCATTCACCACATTCGTAAGCTGTTCCTGCATTTTCATAGGAGTAAGAAATAACAGAGCCTGTTGGTAAATTAAAATCAGCGGAAGTAATTTCCAATAACTCTCCAGTAGTGAAATCTAAAAGGTAAGAACCACAATAATCATTAGGATTTTGAACAATACCTAAATGGTCACATTGTGCCACAATAGCATTTGATAATAGGAGCATAAGTCCTACAAAACACATTTTTCTAAATAAGTAAAGTGGCGACATAGGGTAATTGTTTTATTCAAGTAATATACAGTCAGACGTAAATTTTGTAGAAAAAGTTGGGCGAAATACAATATAAAGATGCAAAAAAAGCAACTTGTGCTGCACGAAGTGTTTAATTATTTACAAAAGTGCCATATTTTTTATCTAAATAAAAGAACAAAAGAATACTTTTGTACAAAAATAAATTTACATTTAAATTCGCAAGTAGCTGATTTTTAGCTGCTTAGTGTTTTATTAGACTAATAAATGTTAAGTAAAAAACTACAAACATTACTTGAAACTTTTTCTAAATCTCAAAAAAATAGATTCAGAAAATATTTAATGTCTCCTTTTTTCAATGAAAACGAGCAATTAGTTATCCTGTACGATTTATTATGTCGAGATAGTATAGAACTCCTAAGTAAAGAAAAAGCATGGGCAGTAATTTTTCCAAGGAAGACTTTTAAAGATGTAGAACTTAGAAGACTTACTTCTGATATGACGAAACTTGGGGAAGGCTTTTTAGAGCAAGAAGAAATAGAGAAAAGTAAGACTTTAAAAAATATACTAATTTTAACAGGCTTAAAGAACAAGTCATTAGAGCTTCATTTTAGGCAAGCATATAATAAAATAAAAGCCCATTCGTATACCATTGAAAAAAGTCCAGAGTATTATTTTGGAAACTTTTCAATTGAAATGATTCATCATGAATTTGAGGACTTAGTAAATCCTCAAGGAAATCAATTGGAAAGCTTGTACGTCGCAAGTCATTCCTTAGACCACTACTATATTCTTACAAAGCTTAAATTTTATTTTGCCTACTTAAACTACAAAAATGCGAAACCAATAGAATCTGACTTCGACTTAGGAGATAATTTTCTCACGTATGTAAAAGAAAGTTCTTCTTTTGAAGAAGCTATTATTCAATTATATTACGAAGTAATTATTTTACTCTTAGATATTGAAGATACTGAACAATTTAAATTGATACTTAGACTCCTAATAGATTTTGAAAGTGAAATTGCTATTAAAGAACTACGTAGCGTATATTACTGTCTGCAAAATTATTGTGCTTTGCAATTAAATAGAGGCAATACTTCTTTTTATCAAGAGATGTTCAATATTTATAAGATAATGATAGAACGCAATATTTTGCCTGGCGAAGAAGATTTAAAATTAGGTGTTTATAAAAATATTCTTACATCAGGCTTAATAGTTAAAGAGTTTGCATGGATTGAGAATTTCATTCAACAATACACTGAAAAATTGCCTAAAGAATACCGTGATAATGCAGAAAATTATAATCTTGCAAAGGTGTATTTTCATAAAAAAGAATACGAAAAAGTTATAGAACAGTTAAGAGAAGTTGAGTATAAAGAACTTGTTTATGCCTTAGGAGGAAAATTAATGTTGCTTAAAACATACTTTGAATTAAAAGAACAACGCCCCTTAGACTCTTTAATTGATAGTTTTCGCATATATTTACGCAGAAACAAACTGATTTCGAAGAACGTAAAACAACAATACTTAAATGTTCTACGCTTCACAAAAAAATTAGCAAATTTAGCGCCTTATGATAAAAAAGGAGTGCAAAAAGTGAAGGAACAAATTGAGGCTTGTAAAGCTTTAGCCGATAAAAAGTGGCTGATAGATAAGGTTGCTGAGTTAGAAAAGTAAATTATATTTTTTCATGTCACTTTCACACGATTTGGCGGAGAATTAATTTTATAAAACATCATGTCAAAAAGAAAAGCCAACAAAAAAATAAAGAAGTCAATTCAAGAAACAAGCAGTTTCCCTGTATGGTTTCTCAACACCAGACTTCACTGTTTGCTATTATTTGTCTTTGCGACACTCCTTTACGCAAATACAATCACCCACGAGTACGCCTTAGACGATGCCATCGTCATTTACGATAATGAGTTCACAACTCAAGGTGTAGCGGGCATAGATGAGCTTTTCAAATACGATACTTTTCGCGGTTTTTTCAAGGAAGAAGGCAAGGCAAATTTAGTATCTGGTGGGCGTTATCGTCCATTTACGCCAGCGATGTTTGCTTTGGAGATTTCACTTTTTGGGCAGTCGCCTATGGTTGGACACATTGGAAATATTTTATTGTATGGTCTTTTGTGTGTGGTTCTATATTTGGTTTTGTTACAGTTATTTAAAGAGAAAGTGGATGAGAAAAAAGCCATTTTTGTGGCTTTGACAGCCGCTTTGGTTTTTGCGGCGCATCCTGTTCACACAGAGGTCGTGGCGAATATCAAAGGACGAGATGAGATTATGACTTTATTGGGGAGTTTGGCTGCTTTGTATTTTTCTGTGCGGGCTTGGAAAGAAGGGAAGATGTTGTGGACAATTTTGGCAGCGATATGCTTTTTTATTGGCTTGTTGTCTAAGGAAAATGCGATTACTTTTGTTGGCATTGTGCCTTTGGCTTTTTGGGTATTTACGAAGGCGAGTATCAAAGATATTGCGGTGCAATTAGTGCCATATATTTTGGTGGTGGGTGTATTTTTAGCTTTGCGCGCTTCTGCCTTAGCACCGCCTGAAGGAATGACCGCTGCGGAAATAGAACGCATCATCAACCGCCCCAAAGATTTAATGAACGACCCTTTTCAAAAGTTGGTTGGCAATAAATATGTCCAACTCTCCGCAGGAGAAAAAACGGCAACTATCTTCACAACTTTAGGAGATTATTTACGCTTATTATTTGTACCGACTTCTTTGACGCATGATTATTATCCGCGTCATGTGGAGGTACATACTTGGAGTAGTCCCGCCGCGATTTTAGCTTTGCTTTTGTATTTAGCAATGGGAATTGGTGGTTTGATTTTGTCTTTAAAAAGAAATGTCTGGGGCTTTGTTTTACTATTTTATTTAGCGACTTTATCCATTGTCTCCAATCTCTTTTTTCCGATTGGAACAAACATGGCAGAACGCTTTTTATTCTTGCCTTCGATTAGTTTTGCTTTAGCACTCTCACTTTTTGGATATTATGCAGCAGGAGGTTTTATTGTCAAAAGGAGCATTAAAAGTTTCGGAGATTTAAATATTCCATTCTTTACTCTTGCTGCGATAACACTACTTTTTAGCGTCATGACAATTGTTCGTAATCCTGTCTGGAAAGATAATTTTACCCTCTTCACCACAGATGTCAATATTTCAAAAAACTCTGCTAAACTACAAAACTC
Source organism: uncultured Saprospiraceae bacterium (assembly GCA_964595615.1). GTDB lineage: Bacteria > Bacteroidota > Bacteroidia > Chitinophagales > Saprospiraceae > JAHDCG01. Next base: position 27,359 of record CAZQTE010000001.1, on the reverse strand, counting down.
AGTAGGAGGCGAACTCATCGCTCAATCACGCAAACCAGAATACAAATCCCAAGCTACCCAAATGCAGACCGAAGCTGTCGAGCATTTAAAAGAAGCGATACGCATTCATCCTGGCTACAAAAATGCATACTTATTAATGGGAAACGCTTACAATTATTTGCAAAAATATGACGAAGCCATTGCTGCCTATAAAAATGCATTAAAGCTAGACCCAAGTTATGAAGAAGCAGATAATAACTTGGCTGTTACTTATCGTGAAGGCGGAAAATATTTTGGTGAGAAGAAAGGCGACATTCAAAAATCATTAAGTTTTCTCAATGAGTCTCTACGCCGTCAGCCAAGTGATTATGAAACTGTCCGCTTGTTAGGAGTGGCCTATGGACAATCAGGAAATAATCCAAAGGCAATTGAATTCTTCACAAAAGCAACTCAAATCGAACCGCAAAATGCAGGTGCTTGGTATGATTTAGGAACAGCCTATTATTTCATGGGAGACGAGGCAAAGCGACAAGAATATCATGCAAAAGCCTTACAGATAGATCCAAAGTATTTAGAAAATCGTGGGAA
>CAZQTE010000001.1:19404-26692 GCA_964595615.1 uncultured Saprospiraceae bacterium | reverse complement strand
AAAATCAATAACATATTAAAATTTTTCTCAAAAAAAGCCTCCAAATAAATTGCCGGCATAATCATTTCTTTTAATATTTACGTTTCATTCTGAGAATTCCCCCAAGTGTTAAACCATTATTCCTAATTTGCAAACATACGAGTGACTGATATGAGGCTATTGACCGTACTAATAATTTTCTTCTGTGCCGTACAAATTACTGCACAAACTTCCTTTCAACGTAATCAATCTTACGAAGAAATCGCTGCCGAATACGAATGGGTAGACGCAATCTTTGAACTCATGTCCGAAGACGAACGCATCGGGCAACTGATGATGGTGCGCGCGCATTCTGACAAAGGTCCTGCACATGTGGCTGAGGTAGAAAAGTTAGTCAAAGACTATCATGTCGGCGGCTTATGTTTCTTCCAAGGAACACCAGAAAAACAAGCAGAACTTACCAACCGTTATCAAAGTATGGCTTACCGTGTCCCACTTTTAGTATCTATGGATGCTGAATGGGGCTTAGGAATGCGTTTGAAGAAAAGCACAATTTCCTTCCCGCGTCAGTTGATGTTAGGAGCGATACAGGATAATCGTTTGATTTATGATTTTGGGGCAGAAGTCGCGAGGCATTGTAATCGTTTAGGGGTGCATTTAAATTTTGCGCCTGTTGTCGATGTTAATAATAATCCTTTAAATCCCGTCATCAATTATCGTTCTTTCGGAGAAGATATTTACAATGTAGCTGTCAAGAGCTATAAGTACATGCAAGGAATGCAAGACCATGATGTATTAGCATGTGCCAAGCATTTTCCAGGGCATGGAGATACGGATGTTGATTCTCACAAAGATTTGCCTATTATTCCACATGACCGTAATCGCTTGGATAGTGTAGAAATTATGCCTTTTCGGGTTCTTATAGACAAAGGCATATCAAGTGTAATGATTGCGCATATGAATGTGCCTGCCATTGATGCTACAAAAAATCGCCCTACAACGCTTTCTTCCGCTACGATTAATAGTTTACTTAAAGACGAATTGCATTTTGAAGGCTTAGTCATTACTGATGCATTAGAAATGGAAGGTGTAACCAAACACTTTGCAGCTGGAGAGACGGAAGCAGAAGCATTGCTTGCAGGGAATGATATTTTACTACTACCGCGAGACGTTCCAGCAGCATTTGCGGCTATTAAAAAGTATATCTCAGAAGGGAAATTACAGCGTTCGGACGTTTATGAGAGCGTCAAAAAAATCTTGCATTTTAAATATCGCCAGAACTTGCGTTCGCGCGCGCCGCATGTTTCTTTAAGCAATATTCGAGCAGACTTGAACCGTCCAGAAGCTATTGCTCTAAAAAAGAAATTAGTTGAAAATGCTTTGACTTTGGTTCGCAATGATGATAATATTGTACCTTTTAGACATATCGACGGAGTAAATTATGGCTCGGTTAGTTTGGGGGCAAATGCGAAAACAAAATTCCAATCTATGCTTGATAAGTATGCATCTTTTTCGCATTTTCAAGCACCAGTCAATTTGAATACAGACCGCAAAAATAGTCTTGTTAATTCTTTGAAAAATAAAGATGTTGTTATTATTAGTATTCATGATATGAGTAGTTATGCACGGAAAGACTTTGGAATTTCTGCTTCACAGAGACAATTTATTGATGATTTGCGAAAAGAGACAACGGTTGTTTTGACGATATTTGGTAGTCCTTATTCATTAAAATATTTTGATACAGTTGAAAATGTTTTAGTGGCTTACGATGAGGATGATATGACGCAAGAAATAACAGCACAAGGGCTTTTTGGAGCATTTGGATTTAAAGGGCGTTTACCTGTCTCGGCAACTTGGCGGAGTATGTACAATACAGGCATTCAGACCAATAGTCTCTTTCGTTTGGGCTACGGAATTCCTGAAGAATCAGGATTAGATGCGGACAGCTTGAACATTAATATCGGAAAATTAATGGATGCAGCTATCGCAGAACGCGCCACGCCAGGTGGTGTAGTTCTGGTGGCAAAAGACGGTAAAATCGTTTTTGAAAAAGCTTATGGTTATCATACATATGACAAACGAATTCCTGTTACTACTTCAGATATTTACGATTTAGCATCTGTGACAAAAGTAGCAGCAACAACGCTGTCTGCTATGAAATTACAAGACTCTGGAGTGATTGATATTTCAAATAATATGAGTAGATATCTCACGAATTTGGATACGACGAATAAGGCATCAATGACTATTATGGATATGATGACGCACCGTTCTGGACTCAAGCCATGGATTCCTTTTTACTCCGCTACGATGACCGAAAGTCGTCGTAACCCACAACCCAAACCTGAATGGTACAGCCGCTTTCGCAAAGAACCTTATTCTGTCGAAGTGACGAATAAGTTATACATGAAGTACGATTATCAGGACTCTATTTGGAATAAAATCTATTCCTCTGACTTGCGTAGCAAACGCAATTATAAGTACAGCGATTTAGGTTTTTATCTATTAGCAAAAATGGTCAAAGAGCAAACAGGTCAGGAGATAAATGAATACGCGCGCAATACTTTTTACAAGCCAATGGGCTTAAGAACTTTAGGTTACAATCCAACCAATCGTTTCCCCAATAGCGTCATTCCTCCAACGGAAAAAGACAATTATTTTCGTCGCCAAACAGTGGACGGCTATGTGCATGATATGGGCGCAGCGATGTTAGGCGGAGTGGCAGGTCACGCAGGATTATTCGGTAATGCTGAAGACGTAGCTATTATATTTCAGATGCTTTTAAACAAAGGATATTACGGTGGTGTGCGCTACTTTGAGCAGGGGACAGTTGATTTATTCACAAACCGTTGTAATAGCTGTACGCGCCGCGGAATTGGCTTTGATATGAAGCAAACAGACAGTCGTTATTCTTCTAATATGGGAGATTTAGCGAGCAATAATACTTTTGGTCATTTGGGTTTTACGGGGACGGCAGTTTGGGCAGACCCAGACCACAATTTAGTTTTTGTCTTCTTGTCTAATCGGACTTATCCTTCAATGAAAAATTATAGATTGAATAAGAGGAATTATCGTCCACGTATTCAAGATGCGGTTTATCGGGCAATTAAACCAAGGTACACACAATCATAGGTGCTGGTAGCTTTAGCTGCCAAAGCAAAAAAGCCTCAGAACAACAATTCTGAGGCTTTTTTAATTTACACTAAAACCGAACTTCCTCTTCCCCAGCAAAATCAACAGGCACTGCAAATTCCACACTCCCCAAACCAACCTTCAAGGTACCTTCCATGCGATAACCCAATTTCCGTTTCTTAAGCAAATTACCCAAAGCAGGTTTCAAATCATTATAAACTTCCTTTAAGGGCACACTAAAATCTAAAGGCAATGTAAATTCAGAATTTGATTTCATTTTTGCGCTCACATCTTGCCTGATATGTGTTACTTTTTTACCGTCAAGATACATATCCAAATCAACCTCCGTGACATTTGCGCCAATAGCATTTGGATTAAAGAAAATCGCGTCCGCTTTCAATGTGACCGAACCTCCGTCAGTGAATGAAAAAGATTTGAATTTGACGTTTTTCATTTCTCTAAACTCTGGATACTCAGGCGAACTACAAGCCGAGAATAAAAGACAAAATAGAAGTAGGAATGAAGAAAATTTCATGTGTTTAATTGTTTGAAAGGGATGTCCTGATTTAAATAGCAGCAAAAGTAAACTAAGTTTCAAACATATCGGTAGGAAACAAAATCAAATCTGCAATCCTTCCCACATCACCTTCCTAAATTGCAAAACGCGCACAAATTTCTCAATCTCATCAGACCAAGTTCGCCACAATGGTGAATTCATGTCCCAGCCTTTTTTCAAAACCTCTAAGACGGAAAAATCACATTGATAAGCCAAAGATTTTAATAATTCCTTCTGTGCAAAGTAACTTCCAAAACTCGAAGCGTTACTAATCATCTTCTGATATTGACGCACAATTGTAATCGTATTTTCGCCCGTCAAACGATGCATACTCGCAGAAATCAAAGCAAAAAGAGGAGAATTATTTCCAACAACGGAATATTTAGGCAAGTAATCTTCTAAAATTTTATTGTACTGCTGCGCAGAAATGAGCTGCATCAAAACTTTTACATCCTCTTCTGGTAAAGCCAAAGTTCCTGTTTTCTCAATTCCAAAACGAAGAAAGGCTTCTGCCCATTTTGCATCAGGCGTACTACTCGTCGAAGATAAAGTCGCCGCCAAGAGAACTTGTGCGAAGTCCGTATTTAAAAAGGCTTCCAAAATTTCTAAAGGAAATAAATCAAATTTCTTTTCCCAAATAGAAGGCGGTAGGAAAGCAATCATCTGTGCCAACCAAGCCGTTCGCAAACCTTGTTGCGCCACTTTCATCTGACCAAAAAGCCCGTCTCGAATCCCTTCTGTATCGGACTCTTCAGGTAATTGAACAGTCAAATCTCCATTTTCAAAAAAGACCAGATTTTCCAATCGTTTAGAAATTCGCTGCACCAATCGGGAAGTAGGAATACGCGATAGAAGCGCGGCCGCACTCAGTCGGACAGGCTTACTTTTATCATCCAAACAGTTTTCTAAAAAAGCTTCATCACTGGCTGTAGTATGCTCTGCCATGACTTCTAAAAAAGCGACTTTATCCTTTGCAATTTCTTTTGTCCAAGAGGCTTCTAACATTTCGGTCGCCAAGTCAGGAAATTTGGAACGTAAATATTTTAAAACAGAAAGCCGTTTTTCTCGATTACCTGTCGCCCAAAGTTCTGGATTTTCGATAGGCAATATTTTATGCCAGGTAGGATTTTGATGCATGAGCCATTCTCCGCGCTTGCCGATAATTTTTCGCAGAGCAGACCAGTCGTCTCCAGCAGCCATACGACTCGTGATAATGTCAGGCAACATTTCTGGTGGCAACTGCTTATTTTTCTCCGTCAAATACTCAATAAATTCCCCCAAGGCAGGACGAAATTTACCTTGCAAAATCTGTTTTAAATGATGCGCCGAATTATCGCTACAAGCATATTCATCCTTATCATTCGCAGGCTCTGGAATTTCTCCATTAAACTTCTGCAAAGCAAAACCCGCCTTTCCTTTCTGCGCATAAATCGCTGCCGCCTCTAAAAGAATCTGTGTCGCATCGCCGTCCAAGTCAATTCCTTGTGCCTCAAGAATTGCCTTTGTTTCCTCCGAAATATCCGCACGGTCGGTGCCGAGGAGAGCTATTTTTGCGAGATTTTTTAGCATATGAATAGTTAGCAGCTATAATTAACCTACTTGTGTAAAAAGACAAATTAAGTTAGTTTTTTCTTCATGAAAGGCGTAAAGATTTCCATCTCCAAAATTTAAATATTCATTGTCTTTCTCAAAGTAATCGTATTGGGTTCTTATAGTATTTTTTATGGTTCGTACCTTTTTATTTGTAGTTATTTGGCAAAGAAACTTCATTGGTTTCTTTGTAACTGGACTAATCGGGATAATCGGTTCTTGCACCCAATCAGGTATTCCTGCAGTTAAATCATCTTGTCGAATATCTCTATTTTTTGAAGTCTGCTCTAAATAATTCTTTTCAAAAATTAATTCTTGATTATCAGGTATTATTCCGTAAATATAATCAAGTACCATGTCTTTATTATCATTAAAAATTGTAGGTTTATTGGGATTTGAATAATCTAAAAATAGTAAATCAATTATTGAGAAAAGAGGATAGACTAAGTTGATTTTCTTGCCAGTAGAACTAATTGATTTATCATTAATTTTTAACTCGGCAATATGCTGAAAAGGAGTTTTAATATTTTCTGATTTTGGATACTGAAATTTTTTATCGGTTGGTGTCCCTCCTAAAAAAGAGTCCGTTTTAACAGAGCATATTCTGAAAGATTTAATAGTGTTGATTGTAGACTCAAAATAACGCAGTTTTTCAAAAAATAACCGAGACTTGATTTTCCTTTCTTTCGCAAGAATACCATTCTCGAAATAACTAATTTTAGAGAGTTGGTCATTTTGATAATCTAACTTAGAATAAAATAAATTCTTCTCTGAATTTTCGAAGTCTGCTTTAGAAATTCTATGTGCTGTAACAAATTTTTTATAGTCTTCATTCTTTTTTGTTGGTATTTCCCATCCTAATGTATAGATAGTTTTTTCTTTCATGTCCAGACTGATTTTTTGAGGTAAATGTATTTCAAAATCACACAAACAACTCCATAGAAATATTATCCGCCAACAATTTCCCTTTCTCCGTCAAACAATATTTATTCTCCTTTTTAACAACCGTCTCATTCTCCAAAAACGGCTGCACATTCTCTAAAAAATGTGCATGAAAATTATCCGATATTTTTTCAAAATCAATTCCCCACATTGTCCTCAAAGTCGTCAAGATATACTCATTGTATCTCTGGTCAGCTGTCAGCTCTTCTTTTTCAAAAGGTAATTCTCCCGCTTTTATTCCCTCCATATATTTCGCATTATTTGCCACATTCCATTGCCGACTTTCGCCATTAAAAGAATGCGCGGACGGACCAACACCAAGATAAGATTGACCACTCCAATAATTAGAATTGTGTCGTGCGTACATTCCCGGTTTCGCAAAATTACTGATTTCGTAATGCTCAAAATCTGCCTTCTTTAATCTTGCCGTTAAATATTCAAATTGCCGCGCTGTTTGTTCCTCGTCAACAGGTTTAGATTTTCCTTTTTCGATGAAATGCTCTAAAGCTGTCTTTGGTTCGACCGTCAGCGCATAGCAAGAAATATGCGGAACATTTAATGCCAAAACTTGCTCAATGTTCTCTTGCCATTGCGCGTCATTCATCGTCGGCGTGCCATAAATCAAATCAACGGTAAGGTTCGTAAATCCAAAGGATTGCGCACGTTGAATGCAATTTGCCGCTTCGTCCGCATTGTGCGCGCGATTCATATATTTGAGGTCGGCATCAGAGAAAGATTGAATGCCAATACTCAAACGATTAACAGGAGAATTTTTTAAAATCTCTAATTTTTCATCTGTCAAATCATCAGGATTAGCTTCCAAAGTTATTTCTGCCTCAGGAGATAAATCATGCAAATCATTTATCTTCGCAAAAATCAAATTTAAATCTTCACCAGACAAAAGACTCGGCGTGCCACCACCAAAATAAACCGAATCTAAAGGCGCATTACCCAAATAATTTTTCTGCATTTCCAACTCTTGAATAATCGCAGCGACCATTTCCGATTTATACTTCAAAGAAGTCGAAAAATGAAAATTGCAATAGTGACAAGCCTGTTTGCAAAAAGGAATATGTAGGTAGATACCTG
>CAZQTE010000001.1:16594-19304 GCA_964595615.1 uncultured Saprospiraceae bacterium | reverse complement strand
GTGTATGAAACGGAATTTCTTGATACATTTTCTCTTTATAATCAATTGGCTGATTTGCGTTTGCAGCTCAACGGTCAAGGATATTTAGAGGCTTCGACGGATAGTTTGATTTGGCAAGATAGCACCGCGACAGCGCATTTTCATTTGGGCAAGCAATATGAATGGGCTTTTTTGAAAAATGGGAATGTGGAAAATACGCTTTTGGAGCAAACGGGTTTTCGAGAAAAATTATATCAAAATAAGGTTTTTACTTATCAGCAATTGCGCGAGGTGCAGGAACGCATTTTGACTTATGCGGAAAATAATGGATTTCCTTTTGCGGTCGTTTGGTTAGATAATGTGAAGATTGAAAACGGACGTATTTCTGCCGAGTTATTTATGAATAAAGGGCAATTCGTCACTTTTACGGGCATTGAAACAGAAGGCGATGCGCGCATTTCTAACCAATATTTAGAAAATTACTTTGGTATAAAAGAAGGCGAACCTTATAGCAAAAAGAAAATTTTAGACATCAGTGCGCGGGCAAAGGAGTTAGCATTTGTGAAAGAAAAAAGAACGGCAGTCATTTCTTTTTCGCCGAATAAAGCGACCGTTAATCTATTTTTGAATAAGAAAAAAGCCAGTCGTTTTGATTTTTTAGTGGGCTTATTACCAGGTGAACGCGAAGATATCAATGGCGTGCCCGTCCAACGGCTCTTGATTACAGGAGAGTTGAATGGTGAATTACAAAATCAATTTGGAAAAGGGGAGCGCATCTATCTGAAATTTGAAAGATTGCGTCCGAGTGTGCAGGAAATTGAGTTGGAATTTAACTATCCATACATTTTAGAATTGCCATTTGGGGCGGATATTTCTTTTCAACAATTTCGTCGAGATAGCACGTTTAATAATGTTGGTTTTGATGCAGGTGTCCGTTATCTCTTGGAAGGTGGTAATTATTTAAAGGCATTTTACAGCAATACCTTTACCAATGTGCAGTTTATTGATACGGATAAAATCATCCAAACACGTCGCCTACCCGAAAATTCTGATGTAGGTGTAACGGGATTTGGCTTAGAATATTTGTACCAAAAATTAGATTATCGTTTCAACCCTAAACGAGGTTGGTCTCTTTTTTTTCGAGCCAATGCGGGCATTAAAACTATTCAACCCAATTCCGAAATTTTAGAATTATCTGACCCCGAAGATTTGAGTTTTAAGTTTCAATCTTTGTACGATAGTTTGGAGTTGAAAAGCTTTCAATATAATTTTCAGACGCGTGTGGCGCGTTATTTTCCTTTAGGTAAAAGTAGCACGATAAAAGCAGGAATAAACGGCGGTTATATTTTATCTCAACAGCCTATTTACCAGAATGAGCAATTTCGCATCGGAGGAAATCGCTTGTTACGCGGGTTTGATGAAGAAAGTATTTTTGCCACAGTTTACGCCGTCGGAACTTTAGAATATCGCCTTTTAATAGGACAAAATTCTTATTTCTACGTCTTTGGTGATTATTCTTATGTTGAAAATCGCACGACAGAAATTCAAACTTTTGACCAACCTTATGGTTTTGGTGGTGGATTAACTTTTGAAACAGGCGCGGGGATATTTGGAGTGAGTTTGGCAGTAGGAAGCCAACAGGGAAATCCAATTGATTTTCGAAATCCGAAAGTACACTTTGGATATGTGAGTGTGTTTTAATACATGAATTTAGCAGGTCATTTTAAGCAGAAATCAAAATAACTAATAAGCATTAACCAATAACATAATTCTACTACCTTTGCCCCAATGAATAAAAAAATCGACGATTCTACATCAAATCTTAATCTTGTCAATTTTGTGATTCTCATTGGATTGAGTATCGTATGGGGTAGTTCATTTATCCTTATCAAGAAGGCATTAGTTGCTTTTTCTCCTGACCAAGTAGCGTCTTTGCGGATTTCGATTTCTGCTTTGGCTTTTGCGCCTGTTGTGATTTGGAATTGGAAACGAATTGACTGGTCGAAGTGGAAATGGTTGTTAATTGTGGGTTCGACAGGTAGTGCAATTCCTGCCTTTTTATTCTCCTCTGCACAAACACAATTGAGCAGCACAATTGCAGGTATTTTAAACTCATTATCTCCTTTATTTACACTTACTTTTGGCATTATCCTTTTTGGCGCAGCCGTCATCAAACGGAAAGTCGTCGGTGTATTATTGGGACTAACGGGAGCGATTATCATGACCGCTATTGCAGAACAAGGCGATATAAGTGGCAATCTTTTATACGGATTATTGATAGTCGGCGCGGCGGCTTGTTATGGTTTGAGTGCGAATGTCGTTTCGTTTAAACTTCAAGACATGAAATCCTTGTATTTAAGCGCTGCTTCTTTTTGTATGGTCGGACTGCCTGCACTGATATATCTGCTTTTTTATACGAATTTTCCAGAACGAATGGTGATGAATGAAAATGCTCAAATGTCGCTTTACGCGGTGCTTTTTTTGGCATTAGTCGGTACTGTTATTTCTTCCGTTATTTTCTATTATTTGATACAGAAAACTTCGGCTTTGTTCGGCTCGACTGTGGCTTATTTGATGCCAATAGTATCGATTGCTTGGGGATTTTTTGATGGGGAAATTATTAATTTATGGCACTTTGTGGGAATGGGATTGATATTGGGAGGGGTTTATTTGTCGAGAAATTAATGGAACGGTGGACGGTTGACGGCCGCTTTGCTTGACGGTTGACGGC
>CAZQTE010000001.1:12562-16494 GCA_964595615.1 uncultured Saprospiraceae bacterium | reverse complement strand
GCAGAAATCCAACGTTTTATCAAACAAGAAGAAACGACTTACGAGACTATTTCTGATTTCAAAACCCTATATAGCGATAGTGCGGTCGTAAAGGTCAAAATTGAAGGACCAACGATGCTACGCTATTTAGATAAAGACAAGCCACGTCAAGAATTTCCTGACGGAATGAAAGTAGAATTCTTTACTCCAAACAAGCGTGTCACCAGTCGATTGACTGCGAAATATGGGATGCGTTTAGAGAAAGACAAGCAAATCATTATGCGTGATAGCGTGGTTTGGGAGAGTTTGAATAAAGAAATATTGGAAACGACAGAATTGATTTGGGATGAAAAAGAAGAGCGTGTTTTTACTAATAAATTTGTGGTTATCCGTCGTCCTGGGGAGATAATTACGGGCTATGGTTTTGAGAGTAATCAGGATTTTACTTACTCAAAAATTAAGTCGGTGACTGGGCAGTTTGCTTCGGATAAGTTGAATAAATAGGTTTTACCGCACCATACGGTCAAGAAAGACGGAGAGACGGAGAGTTTTTTGCGAGACTTTGCGCCTCTCCGTCTTTCTTGACCGTATGGTGCGGTGAAAAATCAAAATTCAATCTTCCAACTCAATATCGGCAACAATCCCAACTGATTTTTCGTCACTATCTCTCCTTTCTCCGTATCAAAATATCTAAAAGCAGCATTCTCCTGATTAGTCAAATTTTGTATATCCAAAGCCCAAACCGTACTCCTTCCTGCCTTACTCTTTTTCCAATACAAACGCGCATCCGTTTTAAAATAAGCAGGAAATTGCTCTGAAAAAGGACGCTCATTTTGAAAAACTGTCGCTCCAATTGCTTGAGAAGCTTCAACATCTATCGGCGTATATCTAAATCCTCCTGCATAAGCGACACGCATATTGACTCCAAAAGTTTTTACGCGTTCTCCTTTTTTCTTTTGTTTGCTGTATGTCCATTCCTTACCACCTGTTGCATTGAAAATATAATTGCCATTGTAACGAGTGTTATTCGTGTTGCCATTTACATCAGTGTATTTTGCATCGTACACTGATGTATTGATTAGATAATAAAATTTTCCTGTAAAATACTTCTGCCAAGAAACTTCTAAACCTACATTCCTTCCACTCCCTGTACTGAATAAAGCTTCGTTTGTGAAATTCTCAACAAGATTTAAAGCAGAGAAATTTGAACCACCCAACATAGGCTCTGGAACATCAAATAAACTTTGATAATAAGCCTCAATTGTAAAATTATCCCCGCTTTTAGGCTGAAAATTATAGGACAAAACTAAATGATGTGCTTTCGTCAATTCTAAATTTCGATTAGCATTTTCCTCATCTATCGTGCGCGCCAAATACAATTGTGGCAACTGCATCTGAGAATGCAAACCGTAAGCAAAACTCAAACTATTTTTCTCATTCATTTGATATTTCAAAGCTGCTCGCGGTTCGATAGATTTGGTATTATTAAATCCAAAAACAGCAGTATGTAAACCCACGTTCGCACTTAATTTAGAAGTCAAACGACTATCAAATTGCACATAAGGTTGCCACATCGCCCCTCTGCCTTGACCACCAGAAAATTTCATGAGTTGAAAATCTTCTGATGTCAAATCAAAGGTATGATAGGTCGCATCTAATCCAATTTTAAAGCGATTGCGCGCGGATAGTTTATGTGAGAAAACAGAATGTAAAGCCGCCTTTTGGTAAGTAATGACATCGTTTTCTAAGAGTGATGTAGAGAAGTCATCTGCGAGTCGTTCAGCAGTCCGAGTATTGCTCGTACCTGAGTAAACGAAAGAAGTTTTCCAGTAAGATTTATCGCCGATACTCTGCTCGTAACTAATCCCTTCAATCGCGGTAAATGATTTAAAATTAATGTCAAACCTATCTTTTTGAAATTCCCAAGCGGAACTATCACGCTGCGCTGCGAAGAGATTTTTGCTGGCACCAGCGATGACGAAAAGAGATAATTTTCCACCTTTCTTATTTAAAAAATCTGCTTTCACCGCAATGTCTTGAAAGCTAATTTCTTCATCACCTAAATCTACTCCCAACTGCGACAACAAACCCACCGTCGAGTAACGATAGTTTGCACTAAAAGCTGAGTTTTGATTTTGATTAAAAGGACCTTCTGCTGCTAAATCAATTCCAATCAAACCAATCTGCGCCGTAAATTCATGTTCCTTTCGATTGCCTTCGCGCAAATTCATGTCCATAACAGCACCCAAAGCATTGCCATAATCAGAAGGAAATGCGCCCGTTAAAAAAGTCGTATTTCCCAACATTTGCGCACTTAACATATTAACGCCACCGCCCGTCAGAGTAACGCGGTCAGAGGCAGTACCTGCGTTGGGTGTGTGATTTGGATTGACAATTTCCGCTCCTTCCAATCGCCAAGAAAGCGCATTGGGAGAGTGCCCGCGAATCGACAATCCATTACTTTGGTCATTGGTATTCACTACACCAGGCAAGGTAATCGCCAAGCGCGCAGGGTCAAAATAAGTCGCTGGAAAACGGAGTGTTTCCTCAATCGTCAGGGTCTGAATGCTAACAGGATGAGAAATGTTTTCACGCGTCCCTTTCACTGTGATAGTCTCTAAATCGTAGGCACCATTTTCTTCTAAAAGTATCTCTAAAATAGTTTCCTTGCCGCCGCGCACCAAGACTTCGGAGACAATGACAGACTGATAACCGATATATTCCGCACGCAGCTGATAACGACCGACGGGAATGTTTTCAAAAATAAATTCACCGCGTTCATCACTCAAAACTTCTGCGATACTTTCCGTCTCAGAAGCTAAGAGAAAAAGAGAAACGCCAGCGTAAGCTTCTGCTGTGAGGACATCGCGCACCTCGCCTCTAATATTTTGCATTGGTACTTGTGCGAGCAGCGAAAAGGACATAAAAAAAGCAAGAAAACCTAGGTAGATTTTCTTGCTTTTTCTGATTTGTAAGTATTCTGTAGTCATGCTGCAAAAATACTATTTCTGCGCTAATTCTTTTACTTTGGCAAACAAAACGTCTTCATCTCCTGTGCTATATTTGCGTTTGTGATAAACGATTTCCCCGTCAGCATCTAAGATAAATGACTGCGGCAAACCATTTAATGCGCCAGGCATCACTAAACGAAACTCGCGATTGGTATCATGGTAAACCTCCCAAGGCCATTGATGTTTTTCGTTTTGAGCGATAAACTTTTCGTAATTCTTTTGAAAGTCAGTAGAAATAGCGTAGAAATTAAAATCCGCTTCTTCTTGCCAACCTGCATACTTTTTCTTCATTGCCGCCAATTCATAATGACAAGGAACGCAAGTCGTCAACCAAAAAACTAAAACCGTTGGCTTCCCGTTTTTCTTGAAAGTCGTTTCGGAATTGAAAGTCTCCTTTTTCGCATTAGTCAGGTCAATATTAAAAGGATATTCTTTTGTGATTTCGGCAGCAGGACGAGAAGTATTGACGGCGTAATTAGAACGTCTTTGTGAAGTTTGCGTCGTCTTTTTGGCGACAGGAGTTGGTTTCGGTTTTTCTTGCACGACTGTTTTTTCAGAAGCTTGTGCAGGTGTCTGTGCTTCTGGATTTTGATGGCAAGAGAAGAAGAAAACGGTGACCAATAAGAGTCCAAATATCTTGTTCATGGTGAAATGTTTTAACTTTGCTGGAAGCATAACTTACTTCCTGATACGAAAGTAAAGACAATTCTCGTACCGATTAGAAATTAGAGAGGATTTTAGAATGAAATTAACAGAATTGTGTGAAGGTAACGGTCATTTAATTTCAGAAAAAATGGGTAGTTCGTATTATGTTGAAGTCTGAGTAAAAAGAAATGCCCGTTACCTTGTTTGTGTTTTTGGAAAAAGGTAACAGGCACTTTTTTTCTTTATTTTTCGGGAAAGGACAGGCAGTATTTTTTTCTTTATTGAAGTGACTGTTAC
>CAZQTE010000001.1:0-12462 GCA_964595615.1 uncultured Saprospiraceae bacterium | reverse complement strand
ACCTCTATTTTCCCCAACCCAAATGCCATAATGTACAACGCTTTAAAAGTTGCCACACATTTAAAAACTAAAAAATATCCACGACAAATTCTCGATTTTTTAGTAACTAAAAATAATACTTTTCTACATCAAACAAGTGATGCTGATTATTGGCGGATGATGCCTTTCTTCTCCAATACGATTACTTTAGAAACGCCCGAAAATACACAACAAGCTTATACCGCAGCCGCAGCATTTGGAGAGTTTTTACAATATTTGAATGATTTGCCTGCGTCGGAAATGGAAGTAATAATTCCTGATTTTCATAATGCCATTTTTAGAAAAAGTCAATTTGAAAATGCTTTAGACAAGGCGACAGAATTTCGATTAGAACAAGCTAAAAACGAAATTTCAGAAATCATAAATTCTTTTCCTTTCTTAGTGAAAATGTCAAATTTAGATTTGCCTGTGCGCGTCACACATAACGACACGAAGATTAGCAATATCCTTTTTTCAGAAGACAAGAAAAAAGCGATTGCAGTCATTGATTGGGACACGATAATGCCAGGGACAATTTTATCAGATTTTGGAGATTGTGTGCGGACTTTCTGTACGAATGCGGCGGAGGATGAGAAGGATTTATCAAAAGTAAAATTTAGAGAAGAGTATTATGACGCAGTTGAAAAAGGCTTTCTTTCTACCATTGGAAAATTGCTGACAGATGAGGAAAGAGAAAATTTGAGAGACGGTGCGCGACAAGTTATTTTAGTACAAGCAATGCGCTTTTTGACGGATTTTTTGGAAGGAGATGTTTATTATAAAATCAATCGAGACGAGCAAAATTTGGATAGAGCACGAAATCAGTTAGCATTATTCCAACAAATGAATAGCTAAAAACACACAAATCGTACAAGTCAAAACAGTCGTACTTCGTAAATCGTACCTCGTAAATCACCAAGCCGTCCCCCTATTAAAATGACTCCCATCTCCCGCGATATAATGTCCTTGTATCAATTCTTCGACCATTGCTTTTCGGATATTCAAAACGACACCTTTAAAATGCAAAGAACGTCCAGCCATAGCATGATTAAAGTCAACTTTGACCAATTCATCCGTCCAAGAAAGAATTTTTCCATTGAATTTTTCACCTGTATTATCGTCCGTCATCATCACATAATTGTCCTCAATCAACATCCCTGGTTCAAAGCTACTTTTGGGCAATTCCAACACATTTTCCAAGAGACGTAAACCATAGCCTTCCTCTGGCGACAAGATAAATTCAAAACTATCTCCCTCTTTCAAACCACGCAACTGGTCTTCAAAAGCAGGCAATAATTTTTTAGAGCCAAAAAGAAAAATGAAAGGATAACGGGCATCCATGAGTTCCAACGATTTGCCCGTAGCACTGCCATTGCGCAACTCGTAAGTTAGCGTAATCACATTATTTTCTTCTATGAGTAATTCGTCGTCCATGATATAAAAAGTGTTAGATTTTAGTTAAAACCAGCTCTAACTAATGGCTATTTAACACAAAGAACGTCTATCTGTTGCAGGAAGTCCATTTATCTATGTATAAACATGTATGAAATTAAGGATTACTATATTTGTGTCTATTTTGCGATATTAGACGCGTATTAAATTTTTCGCTTAAGTATTAAAATTAGAGATTGCACGTTCAATATTTATTTTGAACAATAATGATTGAACTCCCGTCATTCAAAATTCAAAATTAATCATTCAAAATTAACTTCAATGAAGTATATATTTCTCCTTTTTTCTATCTGTTTTTCAACCGCAGTTTTCGCACAAACGAGCCAACTCAGTAATGATAATTACATTTATAAAGATTACATTCGTACGGTACGATTTCATTTGAATGGCTTGCCTGTTTCTAATCCAATTATTGACTTGGGACGTTCTTCGACAATGCTATTGACTTTTGACGATATGGAAGGAGACGATAAGAATTATTCTTACCGAATTCGTCATTACAATATGGATTGGACACCCTCAGATATGAGTGAAGATGATTTTATCGACGGTTTTGTAGAGGGGGATATTCGCGATTTTGGATATGCTTTTAATACCAAAACTAACTTTACACATTACGCATTGATGTTGCCAAATGAGGACGTGACTTTTGCTATTTCTGGAAATTTTACGGTTACCGTTTTTGATGCAGACTTGGAAGAAAATGTATTGACGCGTCGCTTTGTCGTAGTTGAACCTTTGACTAAAGTAACCGAAAAAATGGTGCGACCAGCACGCACGGATAAGCAAGATACACATCACGAATTTGATTTTTCGGTAACACACGAACAAGTCGGTATCAAGCGACCACTCACGGAGTTATCCGCTGTAGTATTGCAAAATGGACGTTGGGATAATGCCTTGATCAATATAAAACCACGTTTTAGTAATCAAGGTATTTCAGAATTTGATTATCAAGATAAAGTTGTTTTTCCAGCAGGATTGGAATTTCGTTATGCCGATTTGCGAAGTTTGGATGGCCGCCAATTGGGAGTTTTTAATGTCGAAGAGGCTGAAGATGGATATGATGTTATATTAAAGGAAGATAAGAAGCGATTTCAGAAAGGATTTTCGAGTTATGTGGATATAAACGGTGATTTTGTTATTGAAAACTTGGACTATAATCAAGGTCCGAGTGCGGGAATTATACAAGCTTTACAAGGAGAAGATGAGGACGACACAGGTTTAACTTCTTCCATTCGTTCACAATTTTCCAATACCGCGGAAGATTATATTTCGGAAGGAGGTGTAAATTCTATGGCAGCGGATTATGCCTACGTTACCTTTTCTTTGGTGAGTCCAACGGAATATTATGACCATGATGTTTATATTTTTGGAAAATTAACAGACTGGCAAGTAAAACCAGAGTTTAAGTTAAACTATAACGACAATTATAGGGCTTATATCGGAGAAGCATTTCTAAAACAAGGTTTTCACAATTATTACTATGTCCGCGTACCGAAAAAAGGGGGGAAGCCAGATTGGGCAGAGATAGAAGGAAATTGGTATGAAACGGAAAATGAATACACAATTTTGATTTACTATCGCGGATTTACGGATAGATATGATAGAGTTGTAGCGGTGCATGTTTTTGCTACGGGTAGAGGGTTTTAGAACATAAAGACTCGTTTATAATTTTTTCTCAACTATTTCTGATGGAAAACAATTTGGGCATGAATTAATTCGTATTTTTGCCCTCCGCATGAAACACATGTGATTTAGGAATGCGAAAAAAACGGCTTCAGAATCCTAACTCGTTATTTTTTCCTCTGTTTTCGTTAAAAAGCCTCGCCAATGCCCCGCATTGTCTACGTTTTTTGCCTCAACAGAGAAAAAACTAACTTCCTTAGTTTTTCTGAATCTGTTTCTATCGCATTCCTCAGAGGAAGCGCCACAAAGGAAATTAATGGGAAAAAAATCAGTCAAATACTCCGACATCAGAGAAATTCTGAAAGTTGATGACAGGAAAACTGCCATAGACAACGGGGTTGCCTGTTTCACTCATTTTATCCAAAATCAAGAAAATGGCGTCAAAAAAAGCTACGAAGCTGCTGCGCTTGAATATCTTGAAGATAGAGATTTAGTCAAAGATTTACCCTTCCAAAAAGGAAAACTGAACGTTAAATACGATATTCCTTTTCCTCCACCAGTCAAACCAAAATTCAAATTTATCGACCTTTTCGCAGGCATTGGCGGTTTCCGTTTAGCTATGCAAAATCTGGGAGGTAAATGCGTTTACACCAGCGAGTGGGACAAATATTCTAAGAAAACTTACGAGGCTAATTTTGGCGAAATTCCTTTCGGAGACATC
This sequence comes from uncultured Saprospiraceae bacterium, assembly GCA_964595615.1. GTDB lineage: Bacteria > Bacteroidota > Bacteroidia > Chitinophagales > Saprospiraceae > JAHDCG01. The sequence goes on along the minus strand of CAZQTE010000001.1, from coordinate 8,642 downwards.
ACTTCTCGGGAAACAAAATCGTTTATTCCAGACGGATTTGATGTCTTATGCGCGGGTTTTCCTTGTCAAGCATTTTCCATAGCAGGACGCCGAGGTGGATTTGAAGACACACGCGGAACACTGTTTTTCGATGTAGCAGAAATCATCAAAAATAAACAACCCAAAGCATTTTTCTTGGAAAATGTAAAAGGTCTCCGTAATCACGATAAAGGAAAAACTTTAGCAACAATCTTGCATACTTTGCGAGAGGATTTAGGTTATTATGTTCCAAATCCAGAGGTTTTAAATGCCAAGCACTTTGGCGTTCCACAAAATCGCGAACGTATTTTTATCGTAGGTTTCCGAAAAGATTTGGGAATTGATTCTTTCAAATATCCAAAGCCAACCAACGAGTCAGCCGTCTTAGAAGACATCATCGAAGAAACAGAAGTTTCTGTCAAATACTACATTTCAGATACTTATCTCAACACCTTGAAGCGTCACCGCGCACGTCACGAGGCAAAAGGAAATGGCTTTGGCTACGAAATACTTTCTATGGACGGCATCGCAAATGCAGTCGTCTGCGGCGGAATGGGACGCGAGCGCAATTTGGTCTTAGACCCGCGCTTGACCACGCGCATACCCGTGACAAAGATAAAAGGAGAAGTCAATCGCGAGTTTGTGCGCAAAACCACACCGCGCGAATGGGCAAGGCTACAAGGTTTTCCAGATAATTTCAAAATAGTCGTCTCAGACGTACAAGCGTACAAGCAATTCGGAAATTCCGTAGCCGTACCAGCCATACAAGCAACTGCGGAAAAAGTGTTGAAGCAACTTGGTTATTAGTTATTGGTTACTGGTTATTTTGCCAAAGTCATACGCCCACTAACTAACAACCACCAACCACCAACTAATATGCTGACAGGAAACAAAGGAGAATGGAGTGAAATCTACGTTTTACTACGATTGCTCAGTACGGGCAAACTCTTCCCTGGTGACGCAGATTTAAATCCTATCTCAGATGTTTTCTATCCAATCATAAATGTCGTCCGACAAGAAGGAGATACCAGATACACGTACAAAGTCAAAGAGGGAGAAGGCGTCAGTATCGAATATGACACAGAGCAACTATTATTTGCTTTAGACAAAGAAAAAATTCCTATCTCGCAAGAAGAGTTTGAAAAAAACGCCGATTTTCTCTTAGCAAAAATCAAAGCAAACGATAAGAGTAGTTTTTCCTGTCCAGATACTGAGGCGTTTATGCACCGCATCAAATGTTTGACGATACGCGCCAAATCGACAAAGAAATCGGACATAGATATTTCAGTTCACGACCGTAGGACAGGTTTGCAGCCTGTATTGGGCTTTAGCATAAAATCACAATTGGGAAGTCCTGCAACGCTTTTGAATGCCAGTAAAAGCACTAACTTTCAATATAAATTAGTAGGAAATCTGACCGTAGAAGAAATTACTACAATCAACGAAATGCCAGGACGGAGTAAGGTGAAAGACCGTTTAGAAGCCATTCAGGAGAAAGGAGTGAAAGTTGAATTTTCGCAAATTCTCAAAAATACTTTCAAAAATAATCTGACTTTGATTGACAGTTTATTACCCAATATTTTGTCAGAGATAATGCTGGATTTTTATTCTAAAAGCCAAAATAAGACCATGGCAGATTTATTGTCAGAGATAAATAAACGGAATCCCTTAGGTTTTGATAATTCTCAGCGACACAATTTCTACGATTACAAAATCAAAAAATTCCTAACAGATACCGCATTAGGTATGACACCCGCCAAGGTTTGGAATGGTGAATATGATGCAACAGGAGGTTATCTAATCGTCAAAGAAAATGGGGACATTATTTGTTACCACGTTTATGACAAAAATAAATTTGAAGATTATTTGCTGGCGAATACGATATTAGAAACGCCAAGTACTTCACGCCATGACTTTGGGAAGATTTATGAGGTAGATGGGGAGTTGTTTTTTAATTTGAATTTGCAGGTTCGATTTATGAAGTAATCGGGATACTGTACAGGTTTTAGAGCAAGGGGAAATTTGCTTTTTTGGCAAAAAAATAATAAATTGGCAATAAAAATAAATTATGGATGTAACTATCGATAAATATGGTAGAATAATTCTACCCAAATCTTTACGAAAAGTACTCGGTTTAACACCAGGTAGAAAAGTAAATATACAGGTCACAGACGGTAGTTTTGTCGCTACGCCTGTCCAAGTATTTGAACCTGTTTTGGTAAAAGAAGGACATCTGTCTATCATTAAACTTGTAGATAAAGCTGGATTAGAAAAGGAAAAAGAGGAGGATTTTGACTTTGATAATGCACTAAAGCAGGTGAGGGAGGAGAGAATAGATAAATTCCTAAAAACCTTTGAATGAAATATTATTTTGATACAAATATTTGGATTGCAGCCCTTTATGCGGGGCATCCTCGACACGATGCTTGCAAAAAAATAATCGAAAACAGCCATAAGGCAGAGGTAGAAATTTTCACTTCTGGACATTGTTTGGCAGAGACTTACTCTGTCTTAACGAAACTACCAGCACTCAAAGGTGTTTCTCCCAAATTGATAATTGAGAGTATCGAAAAGAGCATCGTTCAAAAATGCAGTATAATTGATTTGACTTCTTTAGAGTACATCGAAGTGCTTAAAAATGCTGCGGAGAAGGGACTCATTAGTGGTGCAATTTTCGACGGACTACATGTTAAAGCGGCTTTAAAAGCAAAAGTTAATCAGATTTTTACTTACAATTTGCGTGATTTTGAACGTTTTGATATTCCAAAAGAAGTCATTTTGGGAGAACCTGAATAGGATTATTTTTCTTAACAAACTTTAACGCAAATTCACACCACCTTCACAACCTAAAAAAGAAAAATTCCCTATCTTGCACCAAGAGAACAGAAAAAATATTCGGCTTAAAAATGCCGAACCATGAAAGCTATCCTACATTTATTACTACTTATTTTGCTGGCGGCATCTTGCGCCAATCCGCATAAAGTCCTTGAGCGAAACAAACCTGACAAAGCATTAGAAATTACTCTAAAGCGCCTTTCCAAAGGAAAAATCAAAGCCAAACATCTTCCAGTTTTAGAAGAGTCCTTCCGCATAGTGACGGAACGAGACCGCTTAGCTATTCAAAAAATGCGTAATTCTCAACGCCCAGAAGTTTGGCCAGCTGTTTATGATAAAGCAGTCCATATCAATGATAGACAGCAAAAGCTTGCACAAGTTCGTCAACGTCTGCATCGAGTTGGTTATTCTGTGAATGCAGATTTTTTACCCGCCAATAAGATAATGGAAGAAGCCGCAGCCAAAGCAGCAATCTACCACTATGCGCGCGCTCAAGAACATCTCCTTCAAGGTCGAAATGGCGACCGTCAAAAAGCACGTTTAGCACATCATCACCTATCGCGTTGCTTGTTTTATGTGCCAGACTATCAAGATGCAATCGTCTTGCAGAAAGAAATGAAAAATGCTGGGACAACCCACGTTTTAGTCCGCTTTCAGAAAAATCCTTACATCTGGAATGAAGTCGATTTGTATCAAGACCTATTCTGGGGAGTTAATTTTCCTTTGGTTGAAGAGTGGCAAATGACACATCGCACCGCACCTTCTAATGTGGAGATGCATTACGCCATTGACTTGTCATTTACGGATGTCTATGTTAGTCCAAATCGAACCTCTTCTTCTACTTGTACGACCTCAAAAGAAATAGAAAATGGTTATATCGAAAAGCAAGTTTGGAGTGCACAAGACTCTGCTTACATTACGATTAAGGAAACGCAATACATCACAGTTTCGGCAACAGTCGAAACTTTTGAACAATCTAAAGAATCCTCTGCGGTTTTAGAGGCTAATTTTATTGATTTAAAAACAAATGAATATTTCGACCGAAAGACTATCTGTGGTAGAGAAAATTGGTCTAATCGTTTTGATAAAGTTAGCGGTGATAGCCGAGCATTAGCGACTTCTGCATGTAGTCGTACTATCGGTATTTGTTCTTCTTTTCCCTCGGACTACTCCATGATTGATGATGCCGTTGATGATTTGAGATGGAGTACAAAAAGAATACTGAGGCAACAATTAGATTAAAATTTTAAAAAAAATATTTTTTTTGAATAAAAAATATAAAGGGCTTAAGTATTTGATAATCAAATGTTTAAACCCTTTTTTATTTGAGAAATCTCAAAAGAAATCTATCTTTTTTGAAATAAAACAAAACTTTTTTGAACTTTGAGGAACTAATATTTGAGCTTTTAGGTTTGGTTATCTGTCAGGAGGAATCTTGGTTTCGTTCTTCTTCAGAAGAACGAAGAGAAACTTAAATGTCCTTCGAAGAATTTCTTTTTAAGAAATTCCTATCAAGGGAAAAACTTTAAAAAAGCTCAATCATGGTAATGGAACTTAACACAATGCAAGACCGCAAAGACGCAATTTTCGAGCGGGAGTTCCTGCCTCAAATTGATGCACTGTACAATTTTGCCTACTACTTAGTAGGAAATGAAACGGACGCCAACGATTTGGTACAGGAAGCCTACTTACGTGCATACAAGTCCGCGCTGAGTTATCAAGAGAACAGCAATGCGAAAGCATGGTTGTTTAGAATCTTGAAAAACGTATTCATCAACGACTACCGTAAGCGTAAGAATCGCCCGACACAAGTAGATTACGAGGAAATCGTAACTTTCCACAATGAGGATAATGATTCTCCGTACTCAAGTTCACTTGATTTACGAGAAGATATGTTTTCCGCAATGATGGGAGACGAGATTACTGCCGCAATGGATTCATTGCCAGTAGATTTCCGTGTCGTCATCTTGTTGAATGATATCGAGGACTTCACTTATGAAGAAATCTCTAAAATCATCAATGTGCCTATCGGTACCGTTCGTTCTCGTATATTCCGTGCGCGGAATATGTTAAAAGAAAAATTAGCTTCTTACGCCATTGAAAAATATGGTATTGAGGACAAACGTAATAAGTAATGTATAGCGGGTTTCGAGAACAGTTAGGCAGATGTAAATATCTGTACAGCTGCCTCGAAATCCGCTTTTTTTAATATCCGGTTTTAAGCAGTAATTAAACCGAGAACTTTCAAAAGTTTTATAATTAAAGAAATCCAGTCTTCACCGACAAGCAATATGACAAGAGCTAATCAACATATAAGTATATCTTCCGTCCAAACGTGGGCGATAGATTGTTGTGCAGCGGGCTTTGCCTCATTGACACCAAGGGTCTTCGATGCCTATCGCTTCTGTCGTATAGATTGGTTTTTCTCAAAAAATGCACGGTCATGAAAAATCAGAAAAATCTTCAGGAGCTATTCAAAAGAGTGAATATGTACTTAGATGGGGAGTTGAGTAAAGAAGAAGAAACACAACTCCTGCGCGAAATTCAAACGACACCCGGCTACATGGCCGTATTAAGTAAAGAAAAACATTTCCGTGACTTCATCAAGAGCAAACTACAACGCCGTAGAGTCTCTCCTGCCTTAATTCAAAATATTAAAAACAATATTAGCATTCCACGCTAACTTAATCGACTGTTATGTGTAATTCGACTTAAGAAGTTGATTACAAAGAAAAAAATTACAAACGCCCTTTTCGTATATCTTTTGATTGCGGGGAGGGCGTTTGGCGTTAGAGGAATATTTTTGTATTGATTTGGTCTAATAATCATTTCAATTCATAACTCCCATATCTATAATTTCGCTTAGCAGACCCAGGAAAAAAGGAAGTCATTTTCATATAAATACCACCCAAAATAACTTTATCACCAAACCTAATATGATGAATGTTTGGAAACATCATTTTCGTCTCTTTTGTATCCAGTAATATTTCGGTAGAAATCACTTGATTACCAACATCAAATATTTTGACAAGCCAGACAAAAGAACCGTTTCCTACATTTTCTTCTTTACATTCCTTTTTTGTGGGATAGTGAGTATAAAATAGATATGATTTGTCTCCTCTTATTGTGAAAAATGAATCGTAATCTTGTAATGCGCCCATTCTTCTTTCAATAAAAGTAACATCAGAGATTTCATTAGTTTTAGTATTAAATATGATAAAGTCTCGCAATCTATAAGGGGCCATATAACCAATAAGAGTCCCATTTTCTTTGATGAAATCAAATCTTGAAAACTCTACTACAGTTTTATAGTTACCATCAGGAAGCTTTATTAATTCTCTTACTTTATAATTGTTTGCTTCACTATTGTCTTTTTCACTCTTCTCTCCATGTTCTCTTAATATATTGAGTTGTTCTTTCTCTTCCTCTGAAAAATCATAAATAGAAACGTAATTAATACTCTTTTCAGTTTCGTTAAAGTATCCAGAAAATATCCCTTCTACAAAACGACGATTATCAGAGTGCGTAAATGTGCCTGAGACAAAAGCAGCATCTTTATCTTCATCAAAATCTATCTTCATAGAGGCAATTAATAAATCTTCTCTTAGTTCTAATTCATAAGTCTCCATTTTATTCTTAGTGATTTTGAGAAGATTATAACGATAAGGAATATGGTATTTCCTTGCTTTAGCGTCAAACATCTTAACTGCAAGCCAAACTGCCTCATTATTGGTAATAAATACATCTTCTATCAGCACAGATTTGTCTTTGACAGGTAGTTCTATTTTCCTTTCCCATAGTAGATTAAATTTCTCATCGAAAAGGTCTATGTTAAACTTCTCATTACCTCCTTTGTAGTCTGAAGTGCTTGCAATATCAAATCGTACTACCTTTAAGCCGTCTTTACTCACTTTCAGTTGTTCTGTGAGGTCCTTATTGTCAACTACATTGTCGTTGACTGGATTATTATACTTATAAGTTTTAAAGTATCTGAAATCTTCAACTCCACTGTTCGTTATTCTACCAATAAAGACCTTTTTCTGACTACCATATTTACCCAAATGACTTGCCACACCGTAAAGTCCACTATTAGTTTGTGCGAAAGAAGTGAAACGATACGATTTATTCTCTTCAGTAATGCGAAGAGGCTTCTCAAATATTAGATTATTATTGAAATCAAATTTGTATAAAGTATTTTTTGTCTTTTGACCTGCTTGAACATAGTATCCTGTTTCGTCCGCCGCAAATATTTTTGCTTGTCCAGTACCAAAAATATCTTTTCCGAACACCTCCCCCCACTGCATATTTGCAGACTGGGCAGTCATAAAAGATAAGCTAAAAGAGAGTAGAAGTGTTAATCTAAGTTTTTTCATGTGTTTTATTTTGTGTAAATATAGCTATTTTTAGAAAAGAAATATGTACATTTCTATACATGGATAAGTCCAAAATATTGTGACTATTAATTTGTTATACACACATTTTTATACTTCTTCATACTTCCTATTTCATATTTAATCCCTATCTTCATCCCAAGCAAAGCTACACACAACAAAATATACCCAAAATGAATCCAAGCTGGTCACTAATCCCTGCCGACGAAAAAATTGTCGCAGAACTACAGGCATCTCTAAAAATTAATCCAATCCTCTGCCGTCTTTTAGTTCAACGCGGCATCACAACTTACGACGAAGCACATGCTTTCTTTCGTCCGAAACTAAGCGATTTACACGACCCTTTTTTAATGCATGGAATGGAAGCAGCTATGCAGCGGATAGAACAGGCGATTATCAATAAGGAAAAAGTCTTGATTTATGGCGATTACGATGTGGACGGCACGACTTCGGTCGCGCTATTGTATTCCTTTTTTAAAAATCATCATGACAAATTAGACTATTACATTCCTGACCGCTACAAGGAAGGTTATGGTGTGTCTGCGCAAGGAGTCGATTATGCAAAGCAAAATGGAATGACGCTCATCATCGCCGTAGATTGTGGTATTAAGGCAGTCGAACAAGTGGCGCGCGCGCAGGAATTGGGAATTGATTTTATCATCTGTGACCACCATTTGCCAGGAAATGAATTACCAGCAGCAGTTGCCATTTTAGACCCAAAACAAGCGCATTGCGAATATCCATACAAGGAATTAAGTGGCTGTGGTATTGCTTTTAAATTAGCACAAGCTTGGTCTTTGAAAGAAGGATTGGCGGAGCATGAGACTATGGATTTATTGGATTTTGTGGTGATTAGTATTAGTTGTGATATTGTCGAAATGCGAGGCGAAAATCGTGTTTTGGCTTATTATGGAATGAAGAAATTGAATCGAACGCCGCGTTTAGGTTTGCAAGCCTTGATAGAAAAAAGCAAGCGAACTATTCCAATGAGCATCAGTGATATTGTCTTTGGATTGGGTCCAATGATAAATGCGGTCGGACGATTAGATAGCGCAAAAACGGCAGTTAAATTACTCTTAGCTGAAGAGAAATTTGTCGCCTTTGACCTCGCTCGCACACTCGAAAATTACAACAAACAACGCAAAGAATTTGACAAGCAAATCGCGGAGGAAGGCAAAGAGATATTTCGTAATATACCAGATTTTGAAGAGAGAAAATCCATCGTTTTGTACAAAAATGATTGGCACAAAGGCGTTTTAGGGATTGCTGCATCTCGTATGACGGAGACCTTTCATCGTCCTGCGATTATGTTGACGGAGAGTAATGGGAAAGTTGTAGGTTCAGCGCGTTCGGTACGTGGATTTAATATTCATGCGGCGATTGAAAGTTGTGCAGATG